>NZ_DJBA01000022.1:0-147214 GCF_002435615.1 Clostridium sp. UBA5988
AGTCAAAAATCGTTGACATAAAGGCTAAATAGACTTATGAAAGGAGTTCTTATTATGATTTTGCACTTATTACATATATGTTAAATATTGTACATTTCTCTTTAGTAAAGAAATTTATTTGTGTATACTATAAATAAATTAGTTTTAAAATTACTATTTAATATAATAGAACATGCTAATAATTAATATAAGGATGTGTAATATGAATATAAAAAAATTAATAATTGTAATGATTTTACTAATATTTATTATAACTTTCTGTTATTGGCAAAATAATAATATAGTTGTAACTAATATAGATTACGTAAACTCAAAAATTCCTAGTGGTTTTAATGGATATAAAATTCTTCAAATTTCTGATTTACATAATAAAGAATTTGGAGCTAATCAAAAAAATCTTATATCCTTAACTAAAGAAATTAACCCGGATATAATTGTAATTACTGGTGATTTAATTGATAGCCGAAGAACAAATAAAGATAATATGAATATAGCTACTTCCTACATTAAATCAGCTGTAGATATAGCTCCCGTATACTATGTATCTGGAAATCATGAATCAAGATCAGATTTATATGATAAATTAAAAATCATCTTTGAAGAGTATGGTGTCATAAATATGGACAACACTCATAAAAATATACAGTTAAATGGTGTTAATATTTCTCTTTTAGGATTAGCAGACATATGCTTTAATCCCATAGATAATTACGAGTATCCTAACTCTCCTTTTAGCTTTGATGAAATATTGGGGAATTTAAAAACTGAAAGTAAAAATAATTTTACTATTCTCCTTTCTCATAGACCCGAGTTAATTACACTTTATGCCAAAGAAAATATAGATTTAGTATTTTCCGGTCATGCCCATGGTGGACAAATTCGCCTTCCATTTTTAGGTGGAATTATAGCTCCAGATCAAGGTTTTTTCCCAAAATATACTAGTGGAATCCACAGATTAAATTCTACATCTTTAGTAATTAGTAGAGGGCTTGGTAACAGCCTAGCTCCTCAAAGAATATTTAATCGCCCTGAATTAGTAGTTGTAACTTTATCAAATGAATAAATTATTGATTATTGGCTTATGGATAAATTTCCATAAGTCATTATTTGTATAAGAAGAATTATAAGTGAAATAAAACACATACTAACCTAGAGGTGATAATATTGAAACACATATTAATAACTGGTTGTGGTTCCGGTCTTGGACGTAAAGCAGCTATAACCTTGGCCAGTAGAGGTCACTATGTTTATGCAACCACTCATACCCATGAACAGGCATACAAATTAAATATGTTAAATAGAAAATGGAAACTTCCCATTGAAAGCTTTAAGTTAGATGTATTATGTAAAGAGGATAGAGAAAAAGTAAGAGACTTACCTATAGACGTACTAATAAATAATGCTGCCATAGGAGATTCTGGCTCCGTAGCTGAGATAGATGTAAACAGATTTAGGTCTACTTTTGAAACCAATGTGTTTTGTCCTATAGAATTGACTCAGATTGTTTTAAAAGGAATGATAAAAAGAAGAAAGGGAAGAATTATATTCCTATCTTCCTTAACTGGTCGCATGGCTATACCATTTTTATCGCCCTACTGTTCTACTAAATTCGCCCTTGAATCCATTGGGTATTGTTTAAATAAAGAACTTAAGGAACTTCCAAGAGTGAATATTCCTGTAATCTTAATTGAACCTGGCTCCTATGCTACAGGTTTCAATCAATTAAATATAAGTAAACAGTTTAATTGGATGAAGGTAAACTCATACTTTAAAAATAGAATAAATAAATTACAAAGGAAACAATATCTATACTTTAAACTAACTGAATCATCTAATTTGGATAGCATAGTCATGAAATATGTAGCTGCTACAGAAGAACCTCACCCTAAATTTAGATATATAGCTCCTTGTGTTCAGGGATGTGTTATAAAAGCTAAAAACATACTAAAAAACTAATTATAAGGAGGCCCATAATGAATAGTAAATATAACAATAAATTTGAAGAAATTTTATTTAATCCAAAAGATATTATTTCTTCTATGGATGATGATTTAGACTATGTAACTACTTTAAATAAAGATCTAGATCATATAAAAATTAATGATGATTTCTCCAATGAAGAACAGGTTAAGGATCAACATACAATTCAAACCCAAAACTCTAAAAATATACTAATAGATTCATTAGGTAAAACAGAAAAAGGTCATGAAACCTTAAGTAATCTTAATAATAGAAAAGACTCTGTAAATCTAAATAGCTTACCTTTAATGAATAAATAAATGAAGCCATAAAATGACTATGTGACATTCATATCATATAGTCATTTTTATATTTATATATTAATAATTAACTTTTTCTAAGGATGACTTTCTTCATTGGAGTATTTATTAATTAAATCATATTTTAGTGTCCATAATTTTTCAGATAAATCAACATAGTACTTGTGAGGATTTTTAAGCCTCAAAGACTCCTCCCAGAGGGTTTCAACCTGTCCTTTGCAATACTCTCTAATTTCTTGAATACTAGGACATGAATATACACATTGCCCTTTATCAAAGATTTTCACTTGTAATTCTTTCACATAATAGTCTGTTAAAACAGTTTTCTTCCATGTATGAACAGGGTGAAAAAGAATATATGGCTTACTTTCATCTACAACTTCATCCCTTAAGGTAAGTAAATCACCTACTGCTTTATTAGTTTTCTTATGATAAAATCTATACAATTTTTTAAAACCAGGATTAGTTACCTTTTCTGGATTTTCACTTAATTTTATTTTAGACTCTAATTTATTTCCATTTTCTATAGCCACTAACTTATATACCCCTCCAAATACAGGATTAGATTTAGAAGTTATTAGATTTTCTCCCACTCCAAAGATATCTATCTCAGCACCCTGTAGTAACAAGTCACTAATAAGGTATTCATCTAAGGAATTAGATGCAGTTATTTTACAATCTTCCATGCCAGCTTCATCTAACATTTTCCTAGCAGCCTTTGAAAGATATGCAATATCACCACTATCTAACCTAATTCCCTTTAATCTATTTCCTTCAGGCTCTAATATTTCCTTAGCAACTCTTATTGCGTTAGGTATACCACTTTTAAGAGTATTGTAGGTATCTACAAGAAGTACACTGGAAGTTGGATAAACTTCTGCATAAGCCTTGAAGGCTTCATATTCACTATGAAAGCTTTGAATCCAACTATGAGCCATGGTTCCTAGAGATGGAATTCCATATAATTCTTCTACCATTGTACATGCAGTTCCAAAACAACCTCCTATATAAGCAGCTCTTGCTCCTAATAATGCTCCATCATAACCTTGAGCTCTTCTAGAACCAAATTCTAAAACATTTCGCCCCTTAGATGCTCTAACAACTCTGCTTGCTTTAGTAGCAATTAAACTTTGATGATTTATAGTTAAAAGTAGCATAGTTTCTATTAATTGACCTTGAGGAATTGGCCCTCTAACAGTTATTATAGGCTCATTTGGAAATACTACCGTACCCTCTGGAATAGCCCATATATCACATTGAAATTTAAAATCTCTTAAATATTCCAAAAAATCTTCAGAAAATATTCCTCTTTCCCTTAAAAAGCTTATGTCTTCTTCAGTAAAACTTAAAGTATTTATATATTCTATAAATTGTTCTAATCCAGCAATTATTACATATCCACCATCATCGGGAATTTTTCTAAAAAACATATCAAAATATGCTATTCTATCCTTCATCCCCTTCTTTAGATATCCATTCCCCATAGTCAATTGATAAAAATCCGTTAACATGCTTAAATTTCTCTTTACATTTATGTAACCATCTACTCTAGTACTCATATGTTAACAAGCTTCCTTTCCTTAGTTTTCCTCTTAACCCTTATTAAATCAAAGACTTATAACTAAAAATATATATTATTCTTAGTTATTTCTTAATTCTTGGATTATTATACTAAGGACTATTCTAACAAATTCTTATTTATATTGCCCTAAAGCATTACCCATCTTTTAGTAATGCTTTAATCTTGTCCATACTAAAGTCTTCATCTACTATTTTATAATACCTTCTTTTTTGTCCTTTATAACTTATCATAATCTCTTTTTCATTAATCCAAGCTATATCAATTCTTATTGGACCTGTTGACTCCTCTTCCTTATATGATCCTATAATTGTCATCAAATACTCCATTCCATAATCACTACTTCTATTTTCCTTCATTTTCACATTCTTCATATAATCTATAAATTTCATTGTCTTTTCTTCTTTATATATATTCCATGATTCAGATGAATCAACTCCTCCTTTTAAAGAAAAAAAGGTTACACTAGTACAATTATCCATGTTATACCTATTTATAATAAACTCTTCAAAAGTTCCCTGTTTAGGATAAATGATATATATTATCCCTATTGCTACTATGACTAATATTCCTATAAATATCTTTCTTTTCATTTCTCCTCCTATATAAAATATTGATATGTTTTAAACAATTATTTTACCTATCCATAGATAAATTTAGATGTAATTCATGTTTGCTATATAAATTGTTCATACATACCCAACACTATCCATTAAATTCCTATATTGAGAATAATTATACACTATGTGATACTTATATTCCATATAATTTATAATATAATACAAACTCATTTATTTACTAGCAATACAAATAAAATGACAATTTTAAAAATTAAGCTGCCTTCTTAAACCACCCTTATCTAAAATCCATTACTTAATGGTACTTTCTATTTTTTTTCATTGAAATATTATTATAGTATAAGAATATAAATTTGAGGAGATGTATATATGAGAGTTGGAGTATTAATGGGTGGAATTTCCTTTGAGCGAGAAATATCCCTTTTATCTGGAGAAGAAATAATTAAAAACCTAAATAGAGATAAATATGAAGTAATTCCTATGATTATAAACTCTAAAAACAAAGTTATAGATAAAATTCACGACTTAGATTTTGCTTTTTTAGCCTTTCATGGGGAATTTGGAGAAGATGGTGCTATTCAAAGTATTTTGGAAAGTGTAGGAATTCCCTACTCCGGAAGTAATCCTTTGACTAGTGCCCTTTGCATGAATAAAAAACAATGTAAGCGAATTCTTAAAGCTGAGGGTATTCCTATAGCAAAGGGAATTAATCTATACAAACATGAAGGTGTAAATTTAAAAAATATAGAAGAATTAAAATATCCTATGATAGTTAAACCTAACAGTGGTGGTTCAAGTATTGGAATTTCTTTAGTTTATAGCCGAGAAGAACTTAGGAATGCTATTTTAGACGGATTTAATTATGATGATGAAATAATTATAGAAGAATATATAAATGGTAGCGAGTACACCGTTCCCCTATTGAATGGTGACACATTACCTATTCTATCTATAATCCATAGAGGAACTTTCTTTGATTATGAATCTAAGTACAATGATACAGATACCTTAGAGGAAGTAGCTATTCTTTCAGAATCCCTTGAAAATGAAATCAATGAAATATCTAAAAAATGTTATAGAATCTTTGATTGTAAAGCTTACGCAAGAGTAGATATAATGGTGAGTAATGATAAACCCTATGTAATAGAACTAAACACTTTACCTGGTATGACCAAAAATTCTCTATTCCCCAAAAGTGCAAAAGCTGCTAACATGGAATATTCAACTTTACTAGATAAGATTATTGAATTTTCGTTAATATAATAATATAGGAGGTGAGTAATTAGCTCACCTCCTATATTATATCTTTTAATAAAGCAATTATTAAATTAATCCCCTACTCCAAAATCTGTATTTTCAAATAACACTTCAATTTTACTAACATCCTTAAGGAAATTATATTCCTTTTCAAACCAACTTATTAATTCTTCATCTCTCTTAATATCCGTAGTATTTTCTGTAAATATATTTATTGTTCCATAATCAAAATGACTTAATACTATATCAATATCTCTTTTAATCATTTCTTTACTTTGGCCTTTTATTCCTACCATTAAGCATACTGAACTAAAATACTTTCTAACTTCATTATAGTCTTTAAATCTAGCATTTTTATTTAACACTAAATTTCTAAAATTACTATCAAAACTTTCAACTCCAATTTTAAAAATAACTTCAATTCCAAAGAAATCTCTCATTTCTTGTAATCTACTTCTATAGCACCAATGGCTTTCTAAAAACATCTTTTTTATATTCTTTTCTATTACTATTTTTCTAATACCTTCCAAGGTTTCAATAGGTAACTCAAAGCAACTTCCTGAATTAATCACTTCTAAGGTACCATATGTTCCTTTTACTTCCTTTAACACCTTTTTATTTATATCATTGATTTCTGAAGATTTTGTTGAGTTATCCTCTATATAATCACAAAATGTGCACTTCCCCCAAACACACGGAAAAGCCTTTAGTAATACTATTTCTCTTTTATTCTTCCCTGTTATTATATTATATCTATCCATACCATTCATCCCCAACAATATTACTTTTAATATCTAATGGTAACATTTTAATAATTGTAAAAACTAATCCAAAGCTCACAGCTTTATCTAATAAATCTGTAAAAATCTGAGTAGAAAAAACTGCTGTAATAATACTAATTCCAGAGTTTTTAAATATTGCAACTAAAATACTTGAACCTGAAGAAGTTACCCCTTGAAAAATAAAGGAAGCAATAACTGCTGCTGTTGCTGATCCTAAAACTGTAACTAATAATATTCTTAAAATCAACTTTAAAACTCCAACCTTCTTACCTTTAAATAACATTCCTGTACCTATCCCCACTACTAATTGCACTGGTAAAAAATAAAATGAAATAGGATCAAAGGTTATACCATTAATAATTGATGATAATCCTCCAACCACAGCTCCACTTACTGGTCCAAATAATATTGAAACTAAAATAGTTCCTATAGTATCTAGGTAAATTGGAAGTTTTAATGATAATGCTATAAATCCTCCTACTAAGTTTATAGCTACTGATAAACCCATAAAAATAATTCTCTTATTCTTTTTACTATCCATATTTCTAACCCTCCTCCTCTTAATTTAGTCCATATTTAGAATTATTTAAAACTGCTACTATATCTTCTTTATTTTTTGGAAAAATTCTTGTTAGAAACAGTTCCATAAATCCTTTTGAATTTACTTCTGTTAACACTAGACAATTTGGTTTTTCTCTATAAAAATCCCCTTCATCCACCAGTGTCATTCCTATGGCTTTTCCCTCTGTAACTATATCTACAAAATATTCCTTTCCAGAGCATAATTCAGGATTAATAAAATATGCCACTGCTAGTGGATCATTAATTACACATTCTAAGGTTCTTTCTTGGTTCCAATGAAAGTCCACATAAAATTTAGTTATCTTTACAATTAACTCTCCAAGAGGTTCATTAAACTGCCTTATCATGTCAATATAATTGGGAGTTAAAACACATTGTCTAGTAACATCTAATCCCACCATGGTAATCTTCCTTTTTAATTCCTTAAAGACTTTTTCTACACCATGAGGGTCAACCCAGAAATTAAACTCTGCTACTTGAGAACAATTCCCAAAGCTCTTAAAAGCTCCCCCCATAAGAACTAACTCCTTCATCTTTCTTGTAACTTCACAATCTTTTTCTAAAGCTTTTGCTATATTAGTTAAAGGACCCAATGCGATAATTGTGATATCCTCTGATTTTAACTCATCTAGAATAAAATTTACTGCACCTTCTTTATAGGTTACCTCCTCTACCCTTGGTAAGAAACTTTCTCCAAGTCCATCACTTCCATGGGTATCCTCTGCAGTAATTAATTTTCTTTCCATAGGGTCGCATTCCCCAAGATACACTGGTATATCTAACCTATTCAGTTCTTTAAGAATTTTTAATGCATTTTCTGCCCCCTTTTTTCCATGGACATTCCCCGATACTATAGTTATCCCTTTAACATCTATCTCCTCTGATTTTAGTGCAAGGATTATAGCCAATGAATCATCAATTCCTGGATCACAATCTATTATTACTTTTCTCTTGTCCATCTTTTCTCTTCCTTTCTTAATGAAACCATAAAAAAAATGCCTTGAGCTCCATCCCAAGGCATAAAAAATACAACCTAAAAAAGGTCGCACTAAGGGTATAGTACGACCATATAAGTCTTATTCCCTAGTTTTTTATAGAGGGATGGTTACGAACCTCTCCCACAGAACTCTGTGGATTTTTTATTAAATTCTTTAATTAACATACCATATTTTATACTTTATATCAACTGATTGTCTACAATTATGTATATTCTTATTTAATCACCATAACCACTAACCCTTGAACTATACCTATTGCAGCTCCTAAGATAAAGCCTAAAACTTCAATGTGCTTTAATTCCTTTTTAGCTACGTTTATAATTATCCTTTCGAGTTCTTGTAAATCTAATTCATTTATTTTTTCTTCAACTATTTTTCAATATTTACTTTATCTTTGATATGATTAATAGCTCCACTTTCCATTTCCTTTAAAGCCCCATCAACTTCTTCCTCTATAATGTTATCAATGGGCCCTTGTACCATGATCCTAAAGGGTACTGGCACAAAATCCATCTTTCCTGCCACTAAATTTCTTATTTTATTTTTAACTAACTGACTAAATATAACCTTATCCTCTTCTGTGATTGCATTTTTTATTATATCGTCAATTGATAATAATTCCTTTGCCACCACTTCTCCAATATTTTGTGCTATTTCATTTTTTCTCTTTGGAATTAATCCTACTATCTCTAAATTTATTAATGGGATTTTAATTGGATTAATTGGTCTAAACATAAGCTTTATAGCTAATATGTTTGTTACCCATCCAATAACCCCTCCTACTACTGCTAATAAAAATACAATAACTAAACTATTCATGATGTCCTCCTAAGTATTTCAAAACTTCTATTAATATTCTACAACAATTATTCTTGTTTTTCTATTGAAACTAACTTATTTTTCTAATAAACTATTTTTAAGTGATTCTTTTGTTTGGTTTTGTAATGATAACCAATGCAAACTTGAATCTTTTTTACTTTGTATTCTTATAATAACTTTTATAAGAATACAATTAATAAAAAAATAGGTGGTGTTAAATATGATATTTTCTACTCTAATTATAAATAAGGATGAACCTATTTATATGCAACTAGAGACACATATCATTAATGGAATAAAAAAGGGTGAATTAAAAAAAGATAGTAAACTACCTTCCACAAGAGAAGCAAGTAAGCTTTTAAACATAAGTAGAAATTCTGTCATTGCTGCCTATGAAGAACTGGAAAGCAAAGGAATAATAACTACTAAGAGGGGTGTTGGTACCTTTATTTTAATGGAGACTGAAAACACCTGTGAAGAATATAATATTAATTTTATGAATATGATTAACAATTATGCTGATACCCTTAGAAATCTTGATATTATTAAAAGTGAACTTCCCTATAAAAACAATATGATTTCCTTTAAATCTATTGCCCCTGAACCTAGTCTCTTTAATATGGATGACTTTAAAAGAGCTCTCTTAGATGCTTGGACTTATGAGGAAGAAAACCTATTAAACTATGGGTATGCTAAGGGATATGCCCCTTTAATCCAATATTTTCTTCAGTATATGGAGGAAAAAAGAGTTAATACTGAAGGTAGAGATATATTAATCACTAACGGTTTTACTGAAGCCTTTGATATTATTATAGGTTCTTTAACTAAAAAAGGAGATATAATCCTTTGTGAAGAACCTACCCATAATACAGCATTAAAAATTATGAAATCCCATGAAATTGAAGTTATCCAGGTAAAAATGAATGAAGAAGGTATGGATTTAGAAGATTTACAAATGAAGCTTGAAAAGTATAATCCTAAATTTGGATATATAATCCCTTCTTATAATAATCCTACAGGTATTGTAACCAAAACCAAACGAAGAAAAGAAATTTATAATCTTTTTAGACAATACTCTGTACCTATAATTGAAGATGGATTTAATGAAGAGCTTCTATACTCTAGCTCTCCCATCGATCCCATAGCATCATTAAGTGGCATGGGTAATAGTATAATCTATATTGGCAGTCTTTCTAAAATACTCTTTCCAGGTCTTAGAATTGGATGGATTTTAGCAAGTAAAGATTTGATTGATGTTTTAGAAAGTGTAAAAAGAGGTAGAACCATTCACTGTTCTTTCCTTGATCAAGCTTCCTTTTACTATTACTTAAAAAGTGGAGCCTTTAGTAGGTATGTAAAAAATGTAAGAAAATATTATAGAGATAAGTATAATCTGGTTATAGAAATGATAAATGAATACATCCCTTATGAATATGTTACTGGAGAAGGTGGCCTTCATATATTTATTAAGCTTAAAAATAATATAGATGCAAGACAACTTCTAGATATATGTTATAAGGATAATGTGCTATTTATGCCTGGTGATATCTTTTATATAAATAGTGGCAAAGGCAAGGACTGCTTTAGAATAGGCTTTGGTAGAGTAAGTGATGAAGATATCAAAGTAGGAATAAAAATAATTGGTGATAATATAAAAAAGCTAAGTAAACCACCTTATCAATAAATCCTGTACTAACTGGTTCTTGTGATTTAATGTAATTATACTAAAATAATAGTATAAGGTAAGTTTCACTTGATATAACGAAGTAAATTCTTAATGAATATAACTAAAATAGCTTACTAGAAATAATGAAAGAAATTACGAGGTGTAACAATGGAAAAAATAATGAGACCTGTATGGGCTGAGATAAATTTAGATACAATAGCCACTAACACAAAAAATATAAAAAAATTAGTTGGAGATAAAGAGCTCATTGCTATCGTAAAAGCAGATTGCTATGGACATGGAGCTGTGGATGTTGTTCCTACACTTTTAGAAAATGGAGCCTCTAGACTTGCTGTAGCAATGCTGACAGAAGCCATAGAGCTTAGAGAAAATAATATTAATGCTCCTATAGTAATTTTAGGATATACTCCTTTATACTTAGGCGAAGAGCTAATAAATTATGATATTGAGCAAACAGTATATGATTTAGATTATGCAAAGGAGCTATCAAAAATAGCCTTAAGCTTTAATAAAAAAGCTAAAATCCATATTGCCATAGATACTGGTATGGGTAGAATAGGATTTCTCCCTGGTGATGATACCGTTAAAACTATAAATGAAGTTTATAACTTAGAAGGTTTAGAAGTGATTGGAATATATTCTCACTTCTCCACCTCTGATGAAAAAGACAAATCCTATGCCAATGAACAACTTTTTAAATTTAAAAAGGTTATTGCGGATTTAAAAGCTCTTGGAATTGAAATTCCATTAAAACATATTTCTAATAGTGGAGCAATTATAGATATGCCTGAAACTTATTTAAATGGCGTGAGACCAGGCATTATACTTTATGGTTATTACCCTTCTAAAGAAGTTTCTAATGATAACCTTTCAGTAAAACCAGCTCTAACTTTGAAAGCAAAGGTAGCCCATGTAAAAGAATTGCATAAGGATATGTATATAAGTTATGGTAAAACCTTTAAAACCAATAAAAAAACTATTGTAGCTACACTACCAATAGGCTATGGAGATGGTTATCCTAGAGCATTAAGTGAAAATGCTAAGGTAATTGTTAATGGTAAATTTGCTAGTATTCTAGGTAGAATTTGTATGGATCAGTGTATGATTGATGTAACAGACATAGAAAATGTAAAAACTGGTGATGAAGTTATTATTTTAGGTGAAGAAGGAGACTTAAAATTTAATGCTGATGATATGGCAGAAGCCTTAGGCACAATAAACTACGAAATTCTTTGCAGAATTAAATCCAGAATTCCTAGAGTATATATTAAGAATAAAGAAGTATTTAAAGTTAGAAACAACATCTAAATAAAAGTTATTTTATTACTGTATTTACTTTTTCAACTACTATGGTATAATATTTATGTATATATGTAATAATAGATATATTGAATATTATTATATTTAAAATAAATTAATGCAAAGAAAGAGGTTGAGTCGAATTGTGTAAAATGGTAGTTCTTGTAAGTGTTTTAGGTTAATAACGGGATAACTGCGCCCTTTTTTACCTAAACATTTGAATAGAATTATCTTTTACAGGATAAGACTCTTTTTTCATACTCTAAATCATATAAAATTTAAATTAGTATCACTACACTATTATTTTGTTATAGCTAATATGAAAACTAATTTTTTACTCTACTATGATTTAGAATATAATTTTCATTGCATTAATTTACATGAATTTTAAGGAAAGAGCAAAGCCTCTTTCCTTTTTTATTTTACGGAGGTATAAAGACATGAGTATATTAAATATTGAAAATATAAGCTTTAGTTTTGGAGATAAAACTATTTTTAAAAATATGTCCCTTAGATTACTAAAGGGCGAACACGCTGGTCTCGTTGGAGTTAATGGTGCTGGTAAGACTACCCTGTTTAACATCTTAACTGAAAAATTAATCTGCGATGAAGGTACTTTTACTAAAGCTTCTTCCTGTAAGATTGGATATCTTAAACAAAATTCTGATATAAACGAAAACTTAACCATAAAAGAAGTTTTAAGGGAAGCCTATAGAAATCTTTATGAATTAGAAGAAAAGATCTTACTCATAAGTAATAAGTTAGCTACCGGAGATGTAGATGACTATGATAAATTAATCAATAAATTAGGTCATCTTCAAGATAGGCTGGATTCTAGTGAGTTTTATAATATTGAAAAGCATATTGAAACTATGTGTAAAGGGCTTGGTATAACTGCCCTTGGTATGGATACTCCCTTTAAAAATTTAAGTGGAGGTCAAAAAACTAAGGTTATGCTAGCAAAACTACTTCTTGAAGCTCCTGATATATTACTTTTAGATGAGCCTACTAATTATCTAGATAAAGAGCATATAGAGTGGTTATCTAAATATCTACATGACTATGAAAATGCTTTTGTGATCATATCCCATGACACTAGCTTTTTAAACAAAATTACAAATGTAATTTTCAATTTAGAGTTTTCCTCTATAAAAAGGTATATGGGAAATTATGATAACTTCTTAAAACTACAAGATGAGGAAAGAAAAAGATATATAGCTGAATATACTGCTCAACAAAAGGAAATTCAAAAGCTTCAGAACTTTATTGATAAAAATAAAGTTCGTGCTTCTACTGCAAAAATGGCTAAGGGTAGACAAAAGGCTCTTGATAAAATTGAAAAACTAGAAAAACCAAAAATAATTTCACCTAAACCTAGTTTTTCCTTTAATTTTAAAAGAACCTCTGCTTCCCTTGTGATGAAAAGCTCTAGTCTAACCATTGGCTACAGCTACCCACTTATAAAAAATCTTGATCTTACTTTAAAAAGAGGTGAAAAAATTGCCATTACAGGTTGCAATGGCATAGGTAAATCCACATTTTTAAAGACCATAATGGGAGTAATACCTCCAATAGATGGTGATATAAAACTTGGAGATTATCTGTACCCAGCTTACTTTGAGCAACAGGTTCATGGTTCAGATCATACTCCTCTTGAGGATGTTTGGGATTCTTTTCCAAAAAAATCTCAGAGCGAAATAAGAGCAGCCCTTGGTCGTTGTGGTATTAAAAATGAGCATATAAACCAAAAACTAAAAACTTTAAGTGGCGGAGAACAATCAAAGGTTAGACTTTGTAAACTTACCTTAACTCCAACAAATTGGCTTTTACTTGATGAGCCAACTAACCATTTAGATGCTATCTCTAAGGCTGAACTTAAAAAAGCTCTTATTGATTTTAAGGGTACTCTCCTTTTAGTTTGCCATGAAGTTGATTTCTATAAAGATTTAGCAACTCAGGTTTGGAATATGGAAGAGCTTTTAGTATAATCAGTACAAACATCATTTTATATACAAAAATAAAGGTATTAACTTAACATATAAAGTCAATACCTTTATTTTAAATCATATATTTATAAGTTTAGGATAAATATATTAGGGGTTAATCAGGGGTAAATATATTATCCTAAAAACATTTCTAAATCTTCATCCACAGTTCCTATGCCTGCAATCCCAAAAGTCTCTACTAATACTTTTGCTACATTTGGTGATAAGAATCCTGGAAGTGTCGGTCCTAGATGAATATTTTTTACTCCTAAATAAAGTAATGCTAGAAGTACTATTACAGCTTTTTGCTCATACCACGCTATGTTATAAGCTATAGGAAGTTCATTCACATCATTTAGTTCAAATATTTCTTTTAATTTTAAAGCTATTACAGCTAATGAGTAAGAATCATTACACTGTCCTGCATCTAAAACCCTTGGAATTCCACCTATATCGCCAAGATTTAATTTATTATAACGATATTTAGCACATCCTGCAGTTAATATTACTGTATCTTTTGGTAATTTTTCTGCAAACTCTGTATAATAATTTCTTGATTTCATTCTTCCATCACAACCAGCCATAACAAAGAACTTCTTAATAGCACCAGATTTAACAGCTTCTACTACCTTATCTGCTAAAGCAAATACTTGTGCATGAGCAAAACCGCCTACAATTTTACCCTTTTCAATTTCTTTAGGTGATGGTAATTTTTTAGCATGTTCTATAATTTCACTAAAGTCTTTAACTTTTCCATCTTCTCTATCTTTAATATATTTAAATCCTGGATATCCAGTAGCACCTGTAGTATAAACTCTATCTGCATAACTTTCCTTTGGTGGTACTATACAATTTGTTGTAAACAGTATTGGCCCATTAAAAGGTTCAAATTCTTCATTTTGTTTCCACCAAGCATTACCATAGTTACCTACAAAATTAGAATATTTCTTAAAGAATGGATAATAGTGAGCTGGTAACATTTCACCATGAGTATAAACATCTACACCTGTATCTTTTGTTTGTTCTAAAAGCTCTTCTAAATCCTTTAAATCATGTCCTGATATCAATATAGCAGGGTTATTTCTAACTCCTATATTTACTTCAGTAATTTCTGGATTTCCATAAGCACCTGTATTGGCAGCATCTAGCATTGCCATAGTATCCACACCAAACTTACCTGTTTCTAAAGTAAGGGCAACTAGTTCATCTGCACTTAATGTATTATCTAATGTAGCTACTAATGCCTTTACCATAAAATCATAAACTTCTTCATTTTCTTTTCCTAAATTTAATGCATGTTCAGCATATGCTGCCATACCTTTTACACCATAAATAATTAATTCTCTAAGAGAACGTACATCTTCGTTTTCAGTAGCTAATATTCCAACTTCAATAGCCTTTGATTTTTCTAAAAGCTCTAAATCACCTTGTACTACAAAAGTAGCAGCATCATGTAATTCTCCTAAATTTATTCCTTTATCCAGTAATTCTTTCTTAACTTCTTCTCTAAGTTCTATAGCTTCCTTTATTTTTTCGACAAATGCAGAATCATCAAAATTAGCATTTGTAATAGTCATAAATAATCCACTTACTATAAAATGATTAGCTTTAGGAAATCTTATACCTTTTTCTAATCCTTTTTGCTGAAAAATAGCAATTCCCTTTAGTGAATAAATCATTAAATCTTGTAAGTTAGCAACCTTCTCTGTCTTTCCACATACACCTCTTATTGTACAGCCTGTACCTTTTGCAGTTTCTTGACATTGATAACAAAACATACCCATTTAAAAACCTCCTTTAAAATTTTGTTTTAATTGGTTTTTTTAATCTATATTAATATAATATGTAATTTCACACTTAATTTCGGTATCTCAGGATACCATTGTTAGATATTTGTAAATTTTATGATTATTTATAGATTTATTAAAAGAGGCTTTCTCAAAATAGATTTTTCTATTTTGAGAAAACCGCTCTTAAATAACTCGTTATCCTAGACATTCTCTTAAACTTTTTAGATCAATAATTCTAAAGGAGCTTCTGTGAAAATCTATAATTCCTTCTTCCTTCATATTTATTAATTCTCTTGAAAGGGAAGGTCTAGATACTAGTATATATTCAGCTAATTCATTTCTCTTTAAAGGTATATCAAAGATAAGACTGTTATTAATACTATATTGCTGAATTAAGTATGTGCTAATTTTTTTTCTTATACTCTTTAATGCAAGAATTTCTACCTTTTCATTTAAGCTAAGAGCCTTTTTAGCTACTATTTGCAACATGTTCTGTATTAGATTTTTATGTCCCTGACACGCTTTATTACATACGCCTACAATCTTATCTGGGTGCAAAAATAGGATAGTACAATCAGTATATGCCTCTACAGTTGAAAGACATCCATCCTTAGAAAAAGCATCTATTTCTCCAAATAAATCTCCTCTTTTTACTCTTGACATCATAACTCTATCACCATCTAAAGTTTCCTTACTAACACTTACTTCACCCTCTAAAACTACTCCTATCCCAATTAATTTATCTTTTTCAATAGTTATTATATCTCTTTTTTTATAGGTTTTTATGCTAGACTTTAAACAACTTAATACACTTTTAAGTTCTTCTTTTTCAATATCCTTAAATAATTCAATGGTCAATAACTGATTAATCCATTTTTCATCCATAAGACTTCACCATTCCTTACTAATCCTTTATTTCTTCATTTTGTAATATAATATCACATAGAACTATAAATTGCTGTAATAAGTGTTACAAGACAAAGATTTTTTTCCTCATTTGCTTAACAGTTTTAAAATATAAGTTTATTAGTTTACCTAAGATTATTTAGCTTGTTAATAGCTAAATTAATCATCTTTTCATGGTCAAAAGCTAATAAGTCTGTATTTTCCATTGAAGGTTTTATATATACTTCTCTGCTTCTACCAATTCCTCTTTTAACACTCTTTTCTAATACTAAATATTCTATTTTTATTTTTATTTCCTCATTATAAAAAATTAGTCTATAGGTATCTTCATCTTGACTAGAGTTTAAAAAATTTTTTTCAACTCTAAACCAAGCCACCTCTGCTGCATCATCTCCAGCCTTAGGTTTTAATTTATCATAATCTACTAATGCAACATATGAAACACTTATAATCCTATCCCGTGGATCTCTTCCTACGTCTCCAAAGGTATATAGTTGCTCTAGATAAACATCATCCACATTGGTTTCTTCTTTCAATTCCCTAAGAGCTGCAGACTCTATATCTTCATCCATGTTCACAAATCCTCCAGGAATTGCCCACTTACCTATACAAGGATGATCTTTCCTCTTCACTAACAATATTTGTAGTTGATTTTTTTCTTCATGCACCTTTTTCTCAGTAAATATTAAAGTATCCACTGTCACTGCAGGCTTCTTATATTTCTCAGGATTATATCTTTCCAAAAATTTTTCCAAGGTTTCGCCTCTAGAATTTACTTTTTCTCTTTGAGTTGTCATAATTTATTTTTAGGCTCATTGCCTAAAAGTCACCTCCTTTAATTGTTCGATTTCATTTACATAACGATACTCTTTTAGCTCCTTACCACTATGAATTTCTCCTAGTATCTTTGCATCATCAATAGTAGCATAGCGGATATTATACATAAATATTCTCCTAACTATTTAAAATTTTTCATAGATAACTATTTAAAATTTCTCCTATTTAACTATTTACCTATGAAACTAGTTAAATAGTTAAATAGGTAAATAGTTAAATAGTTGTTCTATTCATGCGGATTTCAGGAATTTTGCTATATAAAAGTACCTATACTAAAGGTTCATTAATTTTGAAAATAAGCCTTATCTATAATTTTCTTCTTAAAATATGCCAAATATCATTTCCTTGAAATCCACATTTACGATACATCCTTTGCGGGTTTGTCTTATTATCAATTTTTCCTGATACAGTAACAAATTTAGATTTTTCTTTAAGTATCAATAATAAAAAATTTACAAGAGCAACTCCTATTCCATACCCCCTATATTGAGGCAGTACTTGTATCCATTCCAAGGAACCTTCCATAATATCTTCATCACACTCAGCTATACCTAAAGCAATAGGCATTTCTTTTATATTATCCATAAAGTTATCATGCAAAATCATCATTTCATAGTAGTCTTTAATTTTAGGATACATACTATATTCACTACTAAACCAATAGGTATGGAGCATAGATTCATTTTCTATAATAAGATTTACAACTTTACTATTATTAACTTTAATTTCCTTTTCAAAACCAGAAGTCATCTTTATAGCTTTCCATAACGCCGTTGACTGAAATGCGCAGGGATTTTCTAAGTACTTTTCTCTTAAAACAACTTCAAAATTCAAATTTAAAACCTCCCCAGGTAATTTTCACTTTAAACCCACCTTTAAATCATAAATAAAAGCCTTAGCAAACTCTTGTTGCTCCCGATAGATCATTTTTGCTTTTGGCAAATAACAAGTACCCTTGCCAAGTACATTATCTTCTATGTATTTAATAGTTTCTTCTAATGTTTGTCCTCTAACTGATCCTGTTATAAGTGATTTAACAATTAAATATGTTTTTCCACCTTCAATCATGTGTGCATCATGAAGGATTTTTCCTTCTATAGTGATAGCTTCCTCATCCTTTTGTGATTCTCTTGAAGCATTAATAATTTTCTTTATCATACTCCGAGACATATTCTGTGACTGTAACCATTGAATTATATTTTTTTCACTATTATATATAAAGCCATGAAAGTATGCACCATATATTAAAATATCAATATCAATATCAACTTTATAATCAATGCTCTTCACTAATCTTTCAACATATTTGAGAATTCTTTCAATATGTGATAAGTCATGCATTATATCTTTATTTTTATAATAAGGAGTAACAAACTCTATTAACTTTTCTTTACTTATCATTTCATTCTGTATATTTTGATCATTCACCTTTAAGTACCTCTCTTTACCATAAAATATCTATTTAAATTATATATCATAACAAAATATATTGTTACAATATTCTTTATTTTACATAAATTAATTTGCACATTTAAGGCTATTTAAGGCTATTATGATTTTTATATAACATAATTAAAAAAGTACCCTATATTATTTTTTAAATAGTATAGGATACTTTTATTTTAAAAGGTAATTACCTAATGTATTCTGTTACAAGATCCGTAAAGAGTATCCCATCTAAATGATCAATCTCATGACAGAAACATTTTGCTAAGTCACCTGTACCGGTATAAGTGACCTCCTCACCATTCTCATCTAAGGCTTGCACTATAACCTTCCCTGGTCTTTTTAGTTTTCCCCAATTATATATTATTTGTTATAAATTCTCCATTATCACTATTTAATTTTCCAAACCTTATTTATAAAAGTTCCAACTTCCTTCCAAGCCGCTTTACTTTCCGGAATTAAATCTCCTGCCATTTGAAACACATGAAACATACCTTCATAAACAGACAATTTAACTTTAACCTTTTGATTTCTTGCTCTTTCTGCCACAGTGAGGGTATCACTTAAAAGAACTTCATGGGTTCCCACTTGCATAAGCATTGGTGGAAATCCTGTAAAATCTCCATAAACTGGTGATATATATGGGTTATGAGGATTATTATCTCCTATATATGATGAATCATATAGCATATTGTTTGTAGTCTTGCCAAAAAGAGGATCAATCTCATAATTTTCTATATAACTTGTACCACTATGAGTCAAATCATTCCAAGGTGACATAACTACAATTCCTGCCGGAAGAGAAATTTCATTATCCCTTAGGTAAAGACACAGTGCTAATGCAAGTCCTCCTCCAGCAGAATCTCCTACTACCATGATTTTCTTTGATTCATAATTTTTTTCTTCTATAAGCCATTGATAAGCAGCTATTGCATCTTCTAATGCTGCCGGAAATGGATTCTCTGGAGCTACTCTATAATCAATAGTTAAAACTTCTGTACTTTTACCTAGTTCTGAATAATTTACTGCAAATCTTCTATACACATTTTTCATGGGACCAATGTAGCCTCCACCATGAAGTTGCAGAATTACTTTTCCGTTAGATTTTTCTTCTGGCTTTAAGTATTCCATAACAAAATTATCTAACTCTATTTTTTCATATAAATATCCATTAGGACACTTCCAAGGTGGTTCTACAGGATGCTTTCTAAATTTCCCTGTTTGAATTGGTTCCCCCAAGGAAGTATCTGTAATATTATTGATTAATTCTCTAACTAAATTTCCACGAATACTAATCTTTTTCTCTTTCATCTTCTCTCTCCTAGGTATTAAATCTGCGAATTAATTCATTTTTTACGCTTCTATCCCCAAAAACTATGGTACCAATTAAAATAAGAATTGAAATTCCACTAGTTAAAATAGCTAAAAACGGTCTATCTATTAATTTTACCCAAAATAGTATCAAAGGGATAAAGCTAAAAATAGTAATAGCAATTTGATACATAAAATAACTTTGCCAATTCATGGGATTAACTATCATAAGAAGCACAATTGCTAAGTTAGCAAATAGTATCATTGCAGGGACTGCATAGTTCATAGACCATCCAATGTATCCTGTAACATTATCAATGACTACAACTAGTATTCCAGCTCCTATGGTTTGAACTAATATTTTAGAGGCCAAATTAGCATTATTCATAATGGAATAGGTAACTGTAACTCCAAAATATATAATTCCAACCACCGCAATTAAAGACCATATAACTCCTGAGTAGGTAATATAATTAATAAAACCTAAAACTACAGAAACTACAGTTAATATAAACAAAAAAATTCTTTTTATTTTGTTATATTTACCTATATCAAACTCAACATTAGGATACATTCTTGTGGATTCTTCATTCATTTCATCATACTCTAATACTCTCCTGCATAGAGGGCAAGTATGTGTTTCATCCAATATGTTTACTCCACATCTTCTACACCTTTTCATTTAATACACCATTACTTTCTATTGTTACACCAATTCCTTCTTTAGTTAAAGCTCTAAAGAAAGCTCTTTGCAAATATGTATCTCCTAACACTGAGGAAAAAGTCACTACCACTTTATCTTTATAAGAGCATACTCCACACTTCATTTTTTGTTTTTTAGATACACCTATAATAAAATGAAAGTTCTCTATGTACTCCTCAAATTCTGGGAGAACTTTTATATATCCTAAGTTAGATAGAGTCATAGTATTTCCCCTACTTATTCTTCCGTAAACTAACTGTAATGCAATATACTTAAGGACTAGTGGAGCAAATCTAACTAAAGGTTTTTTCTCGTTAGATACATTATAAGAAATAGTTTCTTCTAGCTTCTCTTTAGTTATATTTTCATCCATCTGTTTATTTACCATAAAAAGAATATCCTCAAAACTATGCTCTTTTCCATTAGATAAAAATTCTATGGCTGTTACAGCAAAGAAGTTCATAGTAGTTGTAGAATCAAAGAAAGATCTAAGATTAATAGGTAAATTAATTGATATAGGGTCTTCATTTTTTTGCTTATTTAAGTATTCCTCATAAATACACCATATCAATAACGCCAATAAGTATCTAGTTATACTTACTCCTTTTTCTTTACATTTTGATTTAAGTCCTGCTAGATCAACATAACCATGAATAACACTTACTGTATCTAGATATAGTACTTCTCCCTTTAACTGATAAGCCTTTTTAGTACTATAGGGTTTCTTAGCTAACCTCTTATAATTTTTTAAATAACTATCCTCAGTATCAAGTATACATTCACTACTGGGTCTCCTTGTAACTTTTTTAGAGGAATCCTTGATTTTAAGTAGTTCTACATAGTGATAAGTAAGTTCCTTTAAAAAGTTAATAGCACCCATTCCATCTGTAATAGCATGAAAAACCTCTAAGTTAATTCTTTTTTCATAGTAAGATACACGAAATAAAAATTGCTGATTACTACGTGGGTCTATATACTTACATGGGTAAGTAGCTTCTTTTTCTACTATGGGCATTTTTTTATTAGTTTCAAAGTAATACCAAAAAAAACCTCTTCTAAGCCTTACGTTAAATCCATCAAACCATGGAAGTACCTCTTCTAATGCTTGCTGTAAAATTTCTGGTACTACATCTCCCTTCAAAGTGACAGACACTCTAAATACATTACTTAAGTTTTCATTAGCAATGACAGGAAATATTTTTGCTGTATTATCTAATCGTCTCCACTTTGTTTGATGACTTTTTTTATTCATTTATCTTCACTCTTTCTTAACTATTGTTAATATAATAATTCCTAATTACTAATTATTATACCAAATTTAATCTATACTTTCATTAGCTTGCATCTAGCTAGTAACTTTTAAAACATTTTTATATAAAATTAACATAAAATTTAATCTAAATATATAATTAAAATTCTAATCTGCCTTTGTATTCTAGCCATATTAGTGAAAAAATATTAAAAGGTATAGAATAAAAATTCTATACCTTTTAATCAGCTTTTATACCTACAGCTCGTCCTATAGTTCCACCTAACTTTTCCCATACATAATTATGATCCTTATCTGCCTGAGAGAAATCTCCTTTTTCCCATCTATTTAAAATGTCTAACAGTTTTTCTCTATCCTCATAATCTATCTTTTCTACAATACTTTTTAAATTTTGAATTTCTTCTTTTTCCATGGGTAATTCTCCCCAAATTTTATTATTCTCTGCAATTATCTTAGTATTAGCCATTCTATGCATTATATCATAAACATCTGCTTCTGGATAATAATCTGCTGGCTTCAATTCCTTAGAATCTTCTTTTGATATCTCTTCATTAATTGATTTTATTTCCTGTTGATTTTCTTTAGCTGTTAACTTTCCTGACTTTCTATCCATTAGATAATTTACCCCAAATACAGCAGCTATTATTACAAGAATTACTATAATAAAAATGATAACTGACTTTTTTCTAAAAAAACCCTTCATACACTTACCCCCTTTTATCTTATATGTAAATAATTGTATCAATAACTCCATATACTTTTCAATAATTTTATAAAAAAAGCCTTATTTCTAAGGCTTAACTACTCTTATAATACCATAATAAATTAACTTTCCATCCTCCAAACTACAGTCACTCTATCTTCTACATCTATATCATCAGGCTGTAAATCAATGTTTGGAGCTCCGCCTGTAGAAATTAGATTCTTATTTATGCTATAAATATCCCTATATAATTGAATATCACTCCCACTATAATCTATACTTAGTACCTTTCCTAATCTTACCCCTGCAGCCTCTGCCGTTACTTTAGCCTTTGATCTTGCATCCTCTACAGCTCTTTCCAAAAGTAAATCCTTAACTTCTGTATCATCTTTAACCTTATACCTTATAGAAAACTCAGGTGTTGCTTTGCAACCTGCAAGAGCATTAAGGACTCTAGTTAACATCATGGCATTTTGCTCAAATTCTATTCTTAAGTTATTGGTAACTTCATATCCTACAAAAACTCTCCTATAATTTCCATTTGCATCAGAAATATTTTCATACTTAGTGTCCACTCTAAAATTAGTAGTCTTTATATCTTTTTTATCAAAACCTGCACTCCTTAAGCATAACCTCAATTCATCCAAGTCTGTACTAGCAGCATTCATAGCTTCTTCATAGGTAGGTTTTAACGTAGTTAATATCATATTAATTTCTATTGTATCTGGTGGTATTGATGCTTTACCCTTTCCTTTCACACTTATAACTCTTTCTTCCATAATACCCCTCCTAATTTAATAAATTTGTATAGTATAAATTTATTAAATTAGGATTTAAATATTACTAATAGCTATTATAAAATAAATAACATGCCACAGAGAACTATTATCTGTAGCATTTTATTTAAACATTAGTATATTATACTTCCATAATTATTGGGAATATAGTTGGTCGTCTTTTAGTTTCATCATATAAGAATCTCTCTATGGATCTTTTTACATTAGTTTTTAATACATACCATTCTATTTGATTATTTGCTAAAGAATTTTCAATTTCTTCTCTTGCTATATCTCTAATTTTATTGATCATATCTTCTGCTTCCTTGGCATAAACAAAACCTCTAGTTATAATATCTGGTCCTGCTAATATACTATAACTTTCCTTCTCTATAGTTACAACCACAACAACCATACCATCTTGACCTAAATACCTTCTATCTCTTAGTACTATGTTGCCTACATCACCTACTCCTATACCATCTACAAGTACCCTTCCAGTATGAACCCTACCAGATATTCTTGCTTCATCCTCAGAAAGCTGAAGTATATCTCCAGTATTCATTATAAATATATTCTTATCTTTCATACCTAAACTTTTAGCCAGATCTTTGTGATGTTTTAAATGCCTATATTCTCCATGAACAGGCATAAAATACTTTGGATGAACTAATGAATGTATTAATTTTAACTCTTCTTGACAAGCATGCCCAGATACATGGATATCTTCTAAAGCTTCATAGATAACATCTGCGCCTTTTCTATAAAGTTCATTGATAACTTTAGATATAAGCTTATCATTCCCAGGTATAGGAGATGCTGATATAATAAAAAGATCATCAGGCTCTAATTGAATCTTTCTATGATTTGAAAATGCTATTCTCGCAAGGCCTGCCATAGGCTCTCCTTGGCTACCTGTAGTTATTATAGTTACTTCTTCATTTCTGTAATTTCTTATGTCATCTACATTTATCATAGTTCCTTCTGGAATATGTAAATAACCTAACTCCATAGCTACAGTAGATATATTTTCCATACTTCTACCGCTAAAGGCAATTTTTCTTTTGTACTTAACTGAAGCATCAGCTATTTGTTGCATTCTATGTATATTGGAGGCAAAGGTTGCAACTATCACTCTTCCAGTAGCTGTAGAAAAAATTCTATTTAAGGTCTGTCCTATAGACTTTTCTGATAAACTATGACCTTGTCTTTCTACATTAGTACTATCTGCCATTAAAAGTAATACCCCTTCTTTTCCCAATTCAGATATTCTTTCTAAATCCATAACTAAACCATCTATAGGTGTATAATCAATTTTAAAATCTCCAGTATGGACTATGTTCCCAATAGGAGTGTGGATAGCTAAGGAACAAGAATCAGCTATACTATGGGTATTTCTTATGAATTCAACTTTAATATCTTCAAATTCTATAGTTTCTCCGGCCTCCACAGTTTTAAGGGTATATTCATTTTCTAAAAAATGTTCCTTTAGTTTATTACCTAATATACCTAAGGTTAATCTAGTTCCGTACACCGGTACATTTAGTTGTTTTAAAATATAAGGTAATGAACCAATGTGATCTTCATGTCCATGGGTAAGAATAAAAGCTTTTACTCTTTCTTTATTATCCATTAAATAAGTTATATCAGGTATGATTAAGTCAACCCCATACATTTCTTCATCTGGAAATGCTATTCCACAATCTATAACTACAATGTCTTTATCATATTCAATAGCAGTAATATTTTTACCGATTTCACCTAATCCACCCAGAGGTATTACTTTAACACATTTTTTCCCTTCCATAAAATCCCTTCCTTTTACATTAATTAATATACATTTATTATGTGTTATAGTATGGATTTAAATACTTTTATTAATTTAATTATTTTTTATAGTAAACAAAGAGACTATCCCAACTTTGAGATAGCCCTTATACTTTTTTATAGATTTAAAATACTATGTTTATTTTTTCTTCTTTAACTCATTCTTATTCTTAACTTTCTTGTCACCCTTCTTATCCTTGCCAGTATTCTTAGCTGCCTTTTTATCTTCCTTACCCCTACCTCTAGACATATCTTCCTCCTAAATTAATAATTTATATAGTAAAATATATTAATCTTCACAGAGAAATATACTGAATTTACTACTACAAGAAATAAAAACTAGTAAAATTAAAGCTAATTAAAATATCCCTCATTGCAGCTTTATTATCTGCAATAAGGGATATTTATTAATTTTATGGGAAAATGTATATTTATTTTTAAAAATTTATCTGTTATTATTTATAGAACTCTTGAGTTGCATAAACTCTATTACCAGCTTTATATACACCTACACCTATACTTTCAAAATTAGTTGATAGTATATTTTTTCTATGACCTTCTGAATTCATCCAGTTAGTCATAAATTGATTAGCTAATGCAGTTGGGTCAGATACTCCCCCTATATATGCTATATTTTCTCCCCAAGCTCTATATGAAACTCCATCAGCCTTCATTTTAGTTGTTATAAGATTTCCACTTAAGTCTTGGTGACTAAAATAATTTTTATCTCCCATATCTTGAGATTTAATTCTAGCATATTTTTCCATAGTTTTATTATAAGTTAAAGGCGCAACTCCAGCTTTAGCTCTCTCTTCGTTTACTTTATTGAATATAGCTTGTTCAACTTGAGCCATAAACTTCTCATTAACAACTGGTGCCTCTGGTACTACTGGTGTTTCAGGCACAACTGGTGCTTCAGTAACAGGAGTTTTAGTTGACGTATCCTGTCCTGTTGTTGGCTGTGTCGTGGTCTCAGTAGTTGGTTCTGTTGTTGGTTGTTCCACTACAGGCTCCTTTACTTGGTCTTTAGAAGGTATACTTGGTACACTTGTGAAATTATTCTGATTTATTATCATCTTTTTCATAGCTTCAAAGTCAGTTAAAAAGTTTCCATTTATAAATTTAGTATAATCTACATTGCCATATTGATAGTTACTTATAGTTCTATAACTCACAGTTTTCACTTGACTTCTAGTTCTTACAGCTGCTTCAGCTTGTACTCCACCTACGAATGTACTTCCTACTAATAATAATGTTAATATTGATAATGTTCTCGATTTCATTTCCATTCCTCCTATATTGGGACTTAATAACTTGTCCACTTTTCTAGTAGTTAATGTACTTTTACGTCTAACCACCTTGTCCTATAGTTATAACATATAAATTTAAATTTTATAATGGTTGATAATTTCTAATGAATGATACATTATCCTTCAAAGGTAAACACTCTCCATAATGGATTTATTAACCAAACTAAAAATAAGAATATTACTGGATTTCAGGATTTTTGTAAAAATATCCATAGATAAAATTACTAAAAATAATTTTATGAAATCTATGAATATCTAAATGCTTTTCATTGTAATTTTCCACATTTTTTAAATATTTTTGAAGAATTAATAATAAAAAGGCGGTATTTATACCGCCTTAATTATACTAAATCATTAATTATTATATTCATTAATCTCAGTTGCCCACTGTTCATCAATAACTTGAAAACCCCTGTATACCTTTTCCTCTATATTATTTAAGTATTTATCTCTTATAAAATTATATATTTTCATATCTATATTGTACAATGGTGTTTCTCCTTTTTCATCTTTAAGTATAAAAAACATACTATCTTTAATAATATCATAATCAAAATATATCTTTTTAGTACAAAAATCCAAATTAGTGTCTACTAAATTAGTAGTATAATATAATTTATATATTTCCATAACTCTATCATCTAAATTACAGTCTAAAATTTTAATTTTTTCTATTAAATCATTGTTACTAGTTACAATTCTAAGTTTATAATTATTACCAAATTGAGGCAAGATTTCATCTGATAATGCTTCTAGCTCTTTAGCTAATTCATTGTTATCGCTACTATAATTTGTTAATAAATATATCATCTCTTTTTTATTCATATCATGATACAAACAATCATATTCAAAGGTTGATACATGTCCACACATAGGACATTTAAATTTAAAAAAGTCATTATCTAATACTTTCTCTTTTATTCTTTCATCTATAGTTACATTAATACTATTCCATAACTTAATGTTGCTTTTTATCAAACAATTTGGACAGGTTACTTCCACATTCCTCTTTAAAGCCATAAGTATCCCCCTCTTTTTATTAATAACCTTAGAAAAAGTCTTATATCTATATTGTATATTTTATCACATTACGTTGTAAATGTAACTGCATTATTTTCTAAATATTAAAACTTTTATCTCCAATTTTATTCTTTTTTTATAAATACAACAGAAAAAGCTACATCTTATATAGACATAGCTTTCAACTCCACTTAAGCTGGTAGTCATGGATTAAATATTCTTCATCTCCTTAATCCAATTTACTAGCATTAACTCCATTTCTGCATCCCCTTTAACTGGATACTTCTCAGATAACTTTATGGCCTCTTCATAATAATCTAATGCTTTTTTATTATTATTATTATAGAAAATTTCATAAGCCATCATTATTCTCTTTTTTCCTATCATAAATTTAGAAGCTTTTATATATTTTTTAAGATTTTTATCATATATGCTATCAATAAACTCCTTATTACAATCACCTATGAGTTCTAAAAACATTTTTTCGCAATTTATTTCATTTCTATACAATGGGATTATCTTATTAATCCATGGTGTAAAATCTTCAATACACCTTCTTGCCCTTGTAAAATCCATATTATCCAAATACCAATTGTACTCCATAAGTTTAAGTGAAGAATTAAGTGGATTCACTAAGTTACTTCCTTCATTTAACTTAAATTCTTCCAATTCCATATCTTTAATTCGCATTCCTTGTGATTGTAATCCATTAACCCTAAGTTGTAAATAAAACCCTCTTCTTGCATCTTCATCTTTCAACATAGATATAACATTATATCCATCATTAGAAATTCCTCCAACCTTTAAAGGAATTATGTTAGTAAGGGCTGCGAATATACCTGCTCCACTAATTAATATTAGTATTGTTGAAATCAAAACAGGAATTCCTTCTATTAAAACAACTAGTAATATACCAGCTCCTGCTACTATTAGATTCATTATTCCTCCGCCATAGTTATACATTATGAAGGGATACCTTCCATCCTTTATTTCTGGAGGCATCATAAGACACTGACCTGCTGTGCCTGGTATACCAAACTTTTTATAGCTTATTTTATCTTTGTCTTTAATTATAGTTAAAGATCCTATCCTAAAGGATACAAAAGAATATCCTGACATAAATCCAAATAAAAGATGTCCTGCTTCATGAATAATAATATGAATTATATACCCTAAGAAAAATATTAGTATAAGTCCATAGTATTTAAGTAATTCCCAAAAAAAATTATCACTTTTGATATAGGTATCCATAAAATTTTTAAAATAACTTGCAGATAAAAACCCTATACCAGCTCCAATAGCTCCACAAACTACTAAAAACGTAAGCCCAGATAAAAAGGTGCTTTTCTTTTTATTTGCCTTTTTAGTTATTTCTTTTTTTTCATTAATCATTAAAAACCTCCGTTTTATTAACAT
The DNA here is from genome assembly GCF_002435615.1 of Clostridium sp. UBA5988. Taxonomy (NCBI): domain Bacteria; kingdom Bacillati; phylum Bacillota; class Clostridia; order Eubacteriales; family Clostridiaceae; genus Clostridium; species Clostridium sp. UBA5988. Next base: position 29,161 of record NZ_DJBA01000022.1, read on the forward strand.
TTAATATGAATACAAACTTGTATTCATATTAAATTATATATTATCTTTTCTATATATACTATGATTTATATAGATAACATATAGTACATATGTTTCTTTTAAAGTATATAATGCACTTTTGTAAATGGTTCTATTGAAAATTAATAAATATTATTTATAGGCAATTTAGGCATAATTCTTTGTTATTTTTATATAAATATATTAGATGTATGTGTGGAGGTTATTTATGGCTAAAAAAACTAAACTCCTACTACTCCTATGTATATTAATTATTATAGTGCTACTCAACAAATGTTCAACCACTGATGGCAACTACAAAACTAGTAAAGCTAAGGAACACTCTTCAAAGAGTTCTATAGAAATGACCTATAAAAGCTTTAAGGGTTATAAATACAAAACTCTTAAGTTAGACATGGATGACCAGTTAACTCTTAATATAAAGGTTGAAAATGAAGGTGGAAACTTGGCTATATTGCTAATTGATGAGGATGACAACACATTATATAAAATTGAAAACATAGATAATTCTTTAATTCAAACTATAGTCATACCTCATGATGGGAAATACAAAATACAGGTTGAAGGAGATCATAGCGGGAGTTTTAAAATAAGTTGGGATGTAGATTAAATTTCACATTCCGACTTTTTTTATTTTATTTAAACGATCCTACAACAACATAACATTTAATAGGTATTCTCTTAAGCTATTTTATTGAAATTAGAATTATAAACTTTACTGCTCTAATGAAAATACCTTAATCTATATCCATTCATAGCAGTATCACCTAGCTTTTCTACTAACTTATAATTAGCTACAGCTCCTACTGCTCCTCCTATAACTGGTACAAGCTGAAAAAACTTAGCTAAATCTATATAATCCCTATACTCCTGTTGAAAGATCCTCCAATCAAAGTTTTCTTTATCCAAAGGCAACTTATCTGAATATGATTTCCAATTATTTAATATGTGAAATACTTCTATTCTTCTTTTATCACTACAGAAAGCAATTTGAAATATGTAAAGAAGGTGTAATCTCTCTCTATAATCTTTTGTGTCATAACCGTATATACTAGCAATCTCATATAACAGCTTAATTTTTATACTTAACAAAATAGGAAAATCAGCTAACCCTACAAAAAAACCACCAAATCCTGTGCTAGCTCCACTTACTGTTGCTATCTTTCTATATAATTGAATCTTTTCCTTTACTAACATTTCTCTTTCTATTATTGGCATATATGTTATAGGTTCCAATGTAGTATATTCAGACCCTAAAATAACTACTTTAACCATATTTTTTATAACTTCTGTAACCATAACATGAAATTTTTCTGGAATAAATCCGTTCATTTTATCTTGTATATTTTTAGAAAGCTTATTTCCAATAGTAGGTTTCCTCATCATTTCTCTTTTCCACTCCATTAGCTCTCCATATATTATATCTTCGTACATATCCATCTCATCACCTTATTTCTTAAATATATACTTTATTTTATCACACTTCATATATTTTTAACCAATTGTAAAAGAGCAGATTACTCTGCTCTTATTTACGATTTCTTTGATTAGCACAACAATCTACTATGCTATCTACTAAGTTCTGAGACATACATAAAATTGTACACATTAACTGACGATTTGAGCACATCATGTAATTTAGCATTTGACTATTAATACATCTATAGTATTGAGAGTTTGTATATACATTTTGACAATAAAGAAGTATTAATATTAATATTAGTAGTCTATCTTCCTTTCTTTGACATCTAACTTCCTTGGCATCAACAACTCCACCTACTCCACCGTCAGTGGAATCACAATCACAATCACAATCGCACTCATAATTGCAATCATATTTACAATCATAGTTGCAATTATCATTGCAATCACATTTATCCTTACAATTATAGTTATCTTTACAATTGTTCATTTAATAACTCCATAATTCTTGCTATATTTTATGTTATGTATGATGCTTCAAATAAGTCACACTATATTACAAAAAATAAATTTTATTTTGTTGACCACGAACAAATGTTCTGATATAATTTTTATATGGATTATTTATTTTATTGTAGAAGGTGAGTTTAAATGGAGATTAGTGAAAAGCTTAGGATATTAAGTGGAGCAGCAAAATATGATGTATCATGCTCCTCATCAGGTTCTAATCGTCGAGGAATCAAAGGTGCTTTAGGTTCTTCTGCTCCTAGTGGTATATGTCACTCCTTTACTCCAGATGGAAGATGTATATCTCTTTTAAAAATTTTATTAACTAATTACTGCATATACGATTGTGCCTATTGTATTAATAGGCGGACTAATGATGTAGAAAGAGCTGCTTTTACCGTAGATGAAGTGATAAACTTAACTATGAACTTTTATAGAAGAAACTATATTGAAGGATTATTTTTAAGCTCGGCAGTAATTAAAAATCCTAATTACACTATGGAACTGTTAACATCAGTTGTAAAAAAGCTAAGAAATAATTTTAACTTTCGTGGATATATTCATCTTAAAGCTATTCCAGGAGCTGATGAAGATCTAATAAAAGAAGCTGGCCAATATGTAGATAGAATGAGCGTTAATATTGAGCTTCCTTCTAATAATTCCCTAAAACTTCTAGCCCCTGAAAAAAATAAACAGGATATATTTACTCCTATGAAATCCATAAAAAATAATATAATTATAAGTAATGGAGAGAGAAAATTATCTAAAAAAGCTACTTTATTTGTACCTGGTGGGCAAAGCACTCAATTAATTGTAGGCGCAACCAAAGAAGATGATTTAGACATTTTGAATCTTACAGAAAATCTCTATGGCAACTTCTTACTAAAAAGAGTCTATTATTCAGCCTACATTCCAGTAAATAATGGTAAAAATTTGCCCAATTTTAAAACCCCACCTACCCTTAGAGAACATAGACTTTATCAAGGAGATTGGTTACTACGGGTATATGGTTTTAAAGCTGAAGAACTTCTTAATAAACAAAATCCAAATTTTGATATAAATTTTGATCCTAAAACTAATTGGGCTCTAAATAATCTTCATATCTTTCCTTTAGAAATTAATACAGCTTCCTATGAACTATTAATTCGAATACCTGGTATAGGTATTCGAGGAGCTAAAAAGATAATTAGTGCTCGAAGAATTGGTTTTCTCACCTTTCAGGATTTAAAAAAATTAGGAGTTGTTTTAAAACGAGCTCAATACTTTATAGTATGTAAGGGTAAGTATTACGGTTCTGTGGATTTAGATGAAGAAAAAGTAAGATCTGTGCTAAAACCTAAAATTGACTTAAACTATATTGAAAATGAAAGGTATGAACAATTAAGCTTTCTTGGCTTTAACTATAATAACAGTTCTATACCAATTTTAGATAAGGAATATAATAAACTTATATTATCCTCATCCTCCCAAGATGATATAAACTCCTTAGATAAAACTTTACTGCTAGAGGATAGAGGTTCCTATATAACTGGAGAACTATAAATATAATAAAGTTATAGGTGGTGTTGCAACATGAAAGAATTTTTATACGATGGTTCCTTTGAGGGACTTTTAACTACAATTTTCTATGCCTATAGTTATAAAGAGGAAGTGAAAATTACCAAGTCTTCCTCATATGTTCCTAGCTTAATTACAACAACAGAAGAAATAACTACTGAAGAAGACAAATTTAATAGAGTATATTCTAGTATAAAAGATAACCTTAGTTACTTAACACTTAAAAATGTATACTATTTGTATTTAAGTGCTCTCCCCTATTCTGAGGATTTAATATTTAAATACCTTAAACTATGTTACAAATTTGGAGATAGCATTAATTTAGCTAAAAATAATGATATTATCTTAACTGTAGATAAATATTGCAGAAGAGTCTCTTTAGAAGCTCATAGATTTACTGGATTTGTTAGATTTAAAGAAATAGCTCCCTTTACCTTTTATTCAGTTATAGAGCCTGATCATAATATTCTTCCCCTTATTCAGACTCATTTTATAGAAAGATTTTCTGACCAAAATTTTATAATTCATGATATAAAGAGAGAGCTTGCTTTAATATATAATAAAAAAGACGGTATTATCTCATCTTTTTCTAACGCTCAGGGTGAATATCTAGAAGCTTCCTCTCTCAATGATAATTTTGAAAACCTTTGGAGAGAATTCTACAATGCTATAAATATAAAGGAACGAGAAAATCTTAAATTAACACGCAGAAGCATGCCCACCAGATATTGGAATCACTTACCTGAAGTAAAATAAAGTCATATACAAAGTTTCCCCTTTGTATATGACCTTATTTCCATGCAATAGAAACTCTACCTTCCATTACTTTATTTTCTCTAAAAATTTGTATTCTCCTTGAGCATGTACTTGTTCAAGTAAATTATTATATAAGTCTTTTAATTCTTCAGGAGTAGTCATACCTATTTTATCTATTTCATTGGTATGCTCCTTAAAATATAACTTTGTGCTTATATATTTACCATGAATACTGTCTAATACATAAAGTATATTTTTATCATCTAATTCTATTTTCATATTGTCACCCAGTATAGATAAATTTATATAAATTTTCTATACCATTTCCTTTCTATAAATTACTAATTAAAATCTACTTCTATTTAAGTTTATACTGTAATCTAATAATAATGTATATTCTATATAAATACTATTTTTCCTTCAATTTAATTTAAAGTATTAACACTTATAGTATTTTATTCTTTCACCCAATATTTTTTACAATCATTAGATCTGCTTAAAAATCCATATTCAAATAATTCCCTCTTCTAATTTGTTTATCTTCTTATTAGTACTTTCATTTAATAATTCCATCATTGCTAAATATAGCTTTGCCTGCTTTTCTTTTTCTCTTAACTTGTATCGATGATTTCTTATAGTAGAAGTGGCAACTCCTAATCTACTGGCTATTTCTTTATCTGATATACCTTCTGCAAAAAGCTTTAATACTTCCCTCTGTACATCTGTAATCCCAGTAAAAATCCCATTCATATTTAGTAGATATTCCAACATGGAATTATGGGCATTCTGAATGTGAAGCTCTGCTGCTTTCCATGATTCATAAAATTCTTCATCTATTCTATAGACTTTTCCATTTTGGAATGTTTTACCACAAATTAAACATTTAATAGTATCCCCTTCTTGAATATATCCCTTTTTAAGCTCTTCCATGGTTGAATTCCAGAATATTTCATTAGATTTTACTTCTAAAACTCCACTGTTTTTAATATCTTTATTTTCTGTATCCACACTCTTTATATTACTTTTTTTTATATCTATTTTATTATTCATGGGTTTCCTCACTATTTCTCCAATATTCTGATCCATCCTTTTTTCTACATAAAAATTTATAATCTATTAAACTCCTACGCAGCAAAAAATAATCTTCAAAAGTATGCCATTTTTTAATAATATCATTAACTTCCTTCTCGTTATATAAATAGTCATACTTAAACTTAGTAGCTAAATATTTCAGAATCTCAATTTTTACTTCTTTCTTCTTTGGCCATATTTTTATTCTACCTTCATCATCAATAAATCTATCCATCTTTTCCACTATAATACCTCCCTTAATCAAATATTATTCAATCATTCCATAATATAATAATATGATATATTTAAGGTTTTGTCTATGTATTTATAGATATATTATAATTTTGTTTGTATTTATACTTTTATCTTATAGATTAAACAAACTATTATTAGGATTTATTGAAAAATAAACAGGCAGTTATGCTAACTACCTGTTTATATAATACTTTATAAATATAGACCTTATTCTACTACTATGTCTTAATTTAATTTTGAATAATTTTTTCCTTTTCTCTAAACTCTCTAAAAGTAATAATCTCATCAATAAGTAAAATTATTAATAAAATCGTAGAACAAATTGGCCATATTGGATAAATTATTTCATATGCTTGATTTACCACTACCTGTAAATACTTTACTCCAATAAAGCTTAATATAGTCCAAGCTATAGAAAACTCTAAACATATAATTTCCTTAAAATTATACTTAAGTTCAGTATAGTCCCAATAATTTTTGTTAAAATGATTTCTCATTATTATTCCCGTTACATACTCCACAGTAGTTGGAATTATAAAACATAATGGTATTAAATAATAAACATTAATTGTAAAAGTAGATTCTATTACTACTAAAATGCTCATAGCTATGGCATACATAGGTTTAAATGGTCCACTTAGAAAGCCATCCTTTTGAAAGTGACCTCTAATACAATAGCAAAATAAATTCTCAATTATCCACCCTACAAATCCATAGAAAAAGAAATTAAATGTAAAATATAATAAAAAACTTACAATATCCATAAATACTCCTCCTTCGGTAGTATTTTTACCTACATTTATGAATTTATTCTAAGTTTTTCTACATTATTGTTAGAATTTATACTCCTACTTTCCATATCAAATGATTGTATATAAATAGTAACCCCTTTTTATCTTTTTGCATACCATATATTGAGTGTAATTATAAACACTTATTAAATTTATTAGAAATAAGGATGTTGATTAAATGAAATATTCTAGAAATTGTACAAGCTATAAAAATTATGCTAAAGCATATGTAATACCTCAACTATATGAAAATTTATTTTCTATTGAAGAGGCCTTAATTAAAGGTACAATCTTTATGGATCTTTATAGACCATATATACCTTACAAACCTTATAAAAAATATAAAATGAAAGGTGATATGTATGTCTAAGGAAGGATTATTAAACCTTATAAGAAAATATCAATTTTATGCTATAGATCTTAACCTGTATTTAGACAATTTTCCTAATAACAAGTGTGCAACTAATGATTTTAAATATATATCTTCCTATTTGAGCAAATTAATCTATCAATATGAGTATAATTATGGACCTTTAACTAACTTTGGTTCAGCATATATAGAAAATCCAAGGTTATGGGTTTCTACTCCTTGGCCTTGGGAAAAAAAATAATGGGGGATTATAAAATATGTGGTATTATACAAAGACCTTAGAATATCCAATAAATATTAAAAGCTGTGACCTAAGAATGGCTAAATATCTTATTTCACAATACGGTGGACCTGATGGCGAACTAAGTGCAGCACTAAGATATTTAAATCAACGTTATACTATGCCTACAGGAAAATCTAAAGGGTTATTAACAGATATAGGAACTGAAGAAATGGCTCACGTTGAAATGATAGCCACTATGATATATCAACTAATGGAAAATGCTACCCCAGAGCAACTAGAAGCAGCAAACCTTGGTGGTCACTACACAGATCATGGAAAAGCTTTATTTTATACTGATGCTCAAGGTAATCCATGGACCGCTTCTTATATTCAAGCTAAAGGAGATACAATAGCAGATTTACACGAAGACATGGCTGCAGAACAAAAGGCAAGAGCCACTTATGAATGGCTCTTAAATCTTACTGATGATTATAGTATTAGAGATGTATTGCAATTTTTAAGCACAAGGGAAATAGTACACTTCCAACGTTTTGGAGAAGCCTTAGTTGACGTACAAGATAATATGAATAAAAAAATATACTATTAGTTAACACTGATAATATATTTTAAATATAGATATAAGAGAGGTTGTTGAGAACCTCTCTTATTTTTAATATTATTATACATAAATCTATTTTTTAAATATATCTAATAGACTTTTAAAGAAACCTTTTTCCTCTTTAACTTCTTCTTTTACTACTCCCTTGTCTTCATCTCCCTTATTATCTGCCTCTGCTTTAACTTCCTCTGTTCTCATAACAAATTTAACTTTTCCATTCATAGAATTATTCATACCTGAAAAAGCACCATATTCCTTAGAAAGTTTTACAAGTTCATCCTTAGCTTCAACTACCCCTTGTATATCCTTTATAGCAGTATTACCTTTTTCATTTAACTTATCTAAGCCTTCTTCTTTTAATTTAACAACACCCTTATAAAGTTCTGTGTTGCCTTCTTTTAATTGATTTATACCTTTTAATAATTTCCCTGAATTATCATATAGTTCATTACTTCCATTTAATAATGATGAACTTCCAGCTCTTAACTTATTAGTACCATTTACTAAAGAACCAATTCCTTGAGATAGTGCTGTACTTCCATTATACAACTCTGTTGAAGCTCCATTAAGTTTTGCTGAATTTTCCTTTAAAGTGTTAGTACCTTGTAATAAAAGTTGCCCTTTATTTTTAAACTCCTTTGACCCCTTAGATAATCCATTTAATCCTTCTTCAAGGTCACCTGCACCAATAGAAGCACCTCTCATTCCTTGTTGTAGTTTTCCTATGCCATCCTTTTGTCCCTGAGATACAGCTTTAATTCCACCACTTGCCTTTGCAATATTATTTGCTAATTCAGGATTAACCTTTGCAACTGAAGCACCCATTGCATCTAATTGAGCTGCTATTGTATCTAAATTTGCTGTAGAATTATTGAGATTAGTTAAACCTTCATTACCTACAGCTAATCCTTCTTTTAGCTTTGTTGAACCAGTTAAACATGAGTTTATCCCTTTATCTATGGAATTATAGGCTGTAAATAATTTAGAAGCGTTGTCTTCATAAGTTTCTATTCCTTTAGAAAATTGTCCTTGAGCATCCTTTAATTGTGAAAGTCCATTTTGTAGCTTATCAGCTCCAGATTTTAAAGTAGGAGTATTATTAGATAAGCTGTCTATTCCATTACTTAAATCAGCAACTCCATTTTTAAAAGTTCCTACTCCATCATTAAATTTAGCATAGTTGGAACTTAACTGCTCCTGACCATCTACTAGCTTTTTAGAACCTTTTAACAATTCATCCCCACCATTTTGAAGTTGAACAAGGGAATCTTTCAAGCTATCTAAACTATCATCATCACTAATACTTTCTAAATCTAGTGCTTCTGTAGTTGCAACCATCATAATAGCTGGCACACTAAAGTTTGTAGTTGTTCCTTCTATTACTAAAGTATCTTTAATATCTAACATACTTCCTAAATTTAAAGACTCTTTTAATCCTGGTGCAGAAACAAAGGTAATTGAGGAATTATTGCCATCTTGAATAAGCTTACCATTATCCACCTTTACGTCCTTAAATTTATCATTAGATAACATAATTTCTGAAACTGTGACAAAAGGAACATATAAAGTTCTATTTTCTCCATTAATTTTAACTGTTCGTGATTCATTATTTTTTACTGTTAAAGTTATTTTAAAATTACCTGATTGTCCTAAAGCTTCCTTAGGCTCTACTTTTTTTCCATTAATCTCATAGTTTAGACTAACTGATAAAGGTAATTCTCTCTTACTTTCTCCTTCATAATAAAGATCTTTTCCATCTACCTTCCAAGTTAGTTCTTCGCCACTTATAGTTGGAGTTTCTTCACCCTTAACATTTTTTATATTATCTAAATTACACTTGTCCTTAAATTCTCCTAGATTTTCTTCACCATTTATCCAAGTGGATACTATCTTTTGTTCTGGTTTTCCATTACTATCTAAAATTACATATACTGTTTCATCCTTGTTTATTTCTTGTGCCATTGCTACTGTAGAAGTCATCATAGCTGCTACTGTAGCTAACACTATAACTCTCTTAGATAATGCTTTTCTTTTCATTTTTATGCAGCCTCCTCAACATTTTTTATAAAACCTTTACTTGTTTTTACTATTACTTTCTCACTAATTAGCAGAATCCCTGGTAATACAAATAAGATTACAAACATGCTAATTATTGCTCCTCTTGCCATTAATGTGCATAGCGAACTTACCATTTCTAGTTTAGATATAATACCAACTCCAGCTGTAGCCCCAAAGAATGTCAAAGCGCTAGTAATAATTGATCTAGATGAGCTTTGAACAGCTATTCTCATAGCATCCATTTTGTTTGATGACATTTCAAGTTCTTCTTTAAATCTAGTGGTTAATAATATAGCATAATCCACTGTAGCACCTAATTGTATTGTTCCTATCACTATTGACGCTATGAAAGGAATTACACTACCTGTATAGAAAGGAATACCTAAATTTATAAATATTGCAAGCTCAATAGCAATAACCAAAATTATTGGCAAACTTAATGACATAAATACTAGTGCTATAATTATAAATATAGCTACTATAGATGCAATACTAACATTTTTAAAGTCTATATCTGAAATTTTGATTAAGTCATTAGTCAATGGAGCTTCTCCACTTACTAATCCATCAGAATCATATTTTTTTACTATGTCATTTATTTTTACAAGTTGTTCTTTTACCTCATCTGTTGCTGCCTTATATTCTGAGTTTACTACAAAAAGCTCATAGCCTCCTGATCTTATCTTTTCTAATAAATCTTTTGGTACAAAACTCTCAGGTACCCTTGGTCCTAATATTTTCTCTAGGGCAATTACTGAGGAAACTCCATCTACCTGTTCTAGTTCATCAGCCATAGCTTTAACTTTATAGTTATCTAAGGTATCTTTAATCAAAATCATGTTTGTAGATGTCATTCCGTAGTCATTCTTCAACTTATTAGTTCCAACGATAGATGGTAAATCCTTTGGAAGAGACTCATCTAAATTGTAATATACTTTAGCATTAACCTTACCTATAAATGCAGGGATAAATACTAAAATTCCTATTAATACAAAAGCTTTATGGTGTTTTACCACAAATTCAGAAGTCTTCTCAAAGGTTGGTAGTAAAGTTTTATGTCTATATTTATGAATAACTCTATCAAATGTAAGAATTAAAGCAGGTAAAATAGTTACTGTACATATAACTCCAAGAAGTACTCCTTTAGCCATAACCAGTCCTATATCTTTACCAAGAGCTAAATCCATTGTACAAAGAGCTAAAAATCCAGCTATTGTAGTTAATGAACTTCCTGCTACAGAAGTCATTGTATTGGCTATAGCATTTGCCATAGCTATTACTTTGTCCTTTTGAACTTCTCTTTCTTCATCATATCTGTGCAGTAAGAAAATTGAGTAATCCATAGTTACTCCAAGTTGCAATATTGCTGATAGAGCCTTAGTTATATAGGATATCTCTCCAAAAATAATATTACTTCCCATATTATAAATTACTGCAATTCCTATACTCCCTAAGAATATAACCGGTATTACCACTGAATCCATAGTAAGTGCTAGAACTATTAAAGATAATACTACTGCTATTAATACATAAAATGGAGTTTCCTTATCTGATAAGTCCTTAGTATCTTTAACTATTCCAGCCATCCCACTTAGAAAGCTTTGTTCTCCAGCAACCTTTCTTATATCTTCTACAGCATTTTGTGTAATAATATCAGCACTACCTTCCTCTAACATTATTACCATCATAGTTGAATCCTTAGCATAAAACACATCTTGTATGCTACTAGGTAGTATATCCTTAGGAATTGGTGAATCCAAAACATCATTTATCCATAATACCTTTTGTACTCCTTGAATTTTTTCCACCTTTTCCTTTATTTTTGCTACATCCTTATCTTCCATACCTTCTACTATCAGCATACTAAGTGATCCACAATCAAAATCTCTTTTTAGAATCTCTTCTGCTTTTACAGTTTCTAAATCATCTGGTAAATAGCTTAGTATATCGTAATTAATTTTAGTCTTAATAAACCCCAATACAGATGGAATAAGTAATAAAAATGCTAAAACTAAAATTATAACTCTACTCTCAGCTATCTTCTTAGATATCTTTGCCATAGTTCATGTCCATCTCCCTTTCCTTAATATCTCTCAATTTTATACCGACCAGTCAGTTTCATCAATCGTCACCTGCCTTGGATTTCTTCGATTTTCCATTGTTTAAAACGTTTTCATACCATATTATCTTTACTTATCTTCACTTTTCATAGCATCACATCTTTTTAAAGTAATATTTTTACAATATTGAATTTCTAATCCTTTATTCCTTCAATAAAAATTAACTTTACTCTTTATCTCCATTGAGAATCGTCATTCTGATTCCAATGAAATTTTCTGAAAATTGAACCTATATTTCATCTATGTAAATATCTTCACTAAAAGGAAAAAGTACATTAACAAATTATTTACTTATTAATATTTAGTAACAACATATGCTTACTATTAAAATCTATTTCCTTTATAAAAATAAAAATAGCAAGAATTAATTTCTTGCTATTTTGCATACACTACATTGCCAAATCTATAAGAGAAGATTTAATTATTGGCATACCTCTTTCATTTTTCCCTTCTAATACCCCATAAATCCTAACTACATCTCCCTTTGATATTTTTAAACTTTTAAAATTAAGTTTTCCTAATTCCCATGTAACTACATAAGACTTGGCCTCTTCTCCTTCATTTTGTGTAATTATAAAATTAGCTTTGTCCATATTCTCTCCTAAAGAATCTATTGAAGATACAACTCCTACTGCAAATACTTTTTCTCCTTCTAATTCTCCACTTTCTACTTGTGAACTTTGAACTTGTATGGCAGTATCTCTTATATCTATGTTTACATTATTATCTTCTACTGGTTTCTCAATTTGAGTTCCATTGATTTCATCTTTGTTAGAGTTTTTAATAGACTTATTGCATCCTACCATGGAAGTAACTACAACACCTAAACACATTATAATCAACAATACTTTTTTCATTTCTTCATCTCCTATATTCTCTTTATAAGCTATATATATCAATATCAGCGTGAAAATAATACATTATTTATAAAGATAAATTATGTATATGTATCATAAGGTTCATATTTTACAACTTTGGAATTAGATAAATATTCATATAAATCCTCATGGTCATCTATTGTAAACTTACGCAGTAAAAGCCTATCAGTATATAAATATTGTTGCTCCATTTTATAACCCTCCATTTAAAATTATTATTACAATATTATGGTACCTAACTCCCACGGCTTGGTCAACATATTTTTCTAAATTTTCTATTATTTCCTCAAACAATTTTATACTAAATTTAAAAGAAATAAAAATAAGGCTAGTAAGACTTTCTTCAGTCTACTGCCCTTAATTTCACTTTCGGTAAATTATGTAAATATATTTTATAATTAAAACATTTTTAATTTAGCTAATTTAAAAATTCATCTTGAAAATATGATAGTAGCACTTTTAGAATCACTAAGCAATTCCTAATGCTACGTTTACCATTTTATTTGTTCTTGTAGATGCTGCTATTATCTTTTCATAGAGTTCATTATCATTATATCCTTGATTTAAATATTTATTTTCATAATACTCAAAAGGTAGATTAGTATTATTAATACTTAATTTTTCTGCCAACATTCTATCTGCCATTAGCTTTCTAGCTTGTGCTCTATACTTATTTCTTAAAAAGTGAGCTTGCTTTGCTTGTTCTTTTATTGATAATGATTTATCTATTTCATTAATAATATTTTTATCACGTTTATTATACCATATTCTTACTTCTAAATTATTTAATTTTCCTATTAATTCCTTGTATCTATTAAAATTATTTGCAGTTCTTACCTCTTTAACCTTTCTTACATATTTCATTCTTTACCATTATATCATATTTGTTAAAATCTATCAAATTGCATCTTTATATACCCCATTTAATCACATCACCTATAATCATAATTCCTTCAAACCCGCATGAATAAAACAACTATTTAAATAGTTAAATAGTTTCCTATATAAATATTTATCTAGTTTTATATATAAAATTTCATATAAAACCATCAGGATATACTAAATCATATATCTTGATGGTTTCTGTTAAATAAATTTATATAATAAATATCATATATTCTATACTAATTTTTGATTGAAAATATTATCTAACTCCAACTTTCTCACCTTTTTTTGAATTTCTTCTGACTCTAAAATATAAAGTTTATTATCCTTCATTCTCTTAAAGTACTCGGCTCCTGCAAAGGTATATCTATTTCTTCTACCTTCTGTAGTTTGAACCTTTTCATTAGCATAAGCTATAATGTCTCCAGTAGCTAAATTTCTTGGAAGGGTTAAAAGTGGCATTCCAAGCTCATTTCTAACAGCATTATGTCCTGCTAATGAACCAGTTGTTATGGCTTCCGTATGTCCTACAAAAAGTCCACTTTTTTCTCCAGCGCAGAATAAATTATCAAGTCCTACAACTTTCATTTGATTACTTCTTGGCGCAACTGATAAATATCTAATGGAGTTTCCTTTACCACCTGCATATGGATCTACAAATTTTGCCTCTTCAAGACCTTCAATTTTTCTAAGCTTATCTAAGGGATAATAAGAAGTCATTAACTTAGCATGACCAGTATCTAAAAGTACTATATTTTCCGCAAATTCCTTTAGTGCATATTGCTGACAAACCTTTTGCTTTAACTTATCCGTATTTATATCTTCTGGTGGAACCTTTAATACTACTACTCCTGTTTCATCTAACTGGTTTACTATTTTCTCTGATAAACTATCCTTCTCCAACTTGCATGATCCACTGAAAGCACCAAATACATCTTCCTGTCTTTCACCTTTTATATCTTCTATACCTGCTCTATAACTAATACTTACTCTTGGTCCAAAGGCTGGGCATCTTAAAATACACATAGAACAACCATTTCCATATCGTAAACAATTTCCCATAGGTCCTGTAGAACCAGTAGTTTCTACAAATGCATCTGCTTCTATATATTCACCATTACTAAGATAAACTCCCTTGATACCAATTCCTTCCATGTTAACATCTACTACACGGCTTACAAATCTAATTTTTATTCCCATTTTTTCAATGTGTCTTCTTACTGCTGGCTCTATTCTATTTACATTATAAAGCCATGCATGCTCATGCCCTGGAAAATCTATATTTTTGTGGAGTGTATTAGCATCAGTTATGTTGATTAAATCTCCAGCTCCTAGAGCTATAAGCTCCTCTGCTGCAGTATACCTTCCATTATTCCTCATAATTCCGCCAACATTTCCAAGTCCTAGTAATAAATCTGTTTTTTCAAATATTTCAACTTCAGCTCCGGCTTTACATGCAGAAATTGCAGCTGCACAACCAGACCAGCCTCCCCCTATTATAACTATCTTCAATACAATCTTCTCCCTTCAAATATATATTTAGGACTGGTTTGCATCTTACACAGTCTTCTCAATTTTTCATCATCATTCATAATTGTACAGCAACCACAAACCCCTTCCCCACAACACATTTTTGCATTATTGGAACAAGAAAATTCAATATTCTTATCATAAGCTTCTACTATTTTCATGATTTGATGACTAAGCACATCTGCACTATCACAATGCACTAAAGCAACATTACCCTTAGTTAAAATTCCTTCTAAAATCTTTCTACACTTACAATCAAGAATTCCACCCATAAGCAGTGTATTAGTTTTAATTATTTCTGTAGCATATTTTTTCAATTCCTTTTCTATAAATATAGTATCTAAAGTTCCTTCATCAAGAATTACTGTAATTGTATTTTCATTATTGTATAGTTTCTCCATAACAGGTACCATCGGTGCTTGACCTATACCTCTACATACTAAAACACAATGATTTCTTTTAATGGTATTCACTGAATTAAGTCCTAAAATTCCATTCCAAAAAGGACCTTTAATTAAAACATATTCATTAATACTTACATCTTTAAGTATCTTTGTTTTAAGTCCCTTTAATTCAATAGCCAAGGTAATAACATCATTTCCTGTATCACTATCCATTACACAAATTGGGGTATCAAAGGCTTGTTCACAATCCTCTTTTCTAATAAATACAAAGGAACCAGGACCAACTAATTCGCTAGCTAGTTTTTGAGTAACTTTAATCTTTAATATCATAAGCTTTTCATTTATTAGTTCTTTATCTATAATTTGAAATCTTTGATGCTTCCTTCCTTCCTTTGCCTTAAAATTGTTTTGCATAAATTCCTGATATATGCACACTCCATTCCAATTTACGCAATCACAAAAGTCTTTGCCATCTAAGTGAGAACAAAGAATGCAATTTCCTGACTCAGCTAAATGACATGGACAGTATTCACTTCCACAATCTATACAGTTATATGGTTCATAGCCCATTACCTGTGCCTCCAAAATTACTATATTATCAGAATATTTCACAATAAGTTATTTGCTACTGTTTCCATGAAAAAAACCAAGGTTTTTTACCTTGGTTTATATTATTTATTCTATTCATCTTTATTGATCATGTATTTAATGTAATCCCATATTCCAATTTTTTCAATATCTTCTTTGGGATGAAGGGTTATTGCATATTTAGAGTTTAATTCATTGGTTATGGTAAGTATTCCTATATCATCTGTAGTTCTAATTGGTGTAGTTAACTCATAATTAGGTATAACAATATCTTTGACTATTTTTTCTTCCTTTCTAACTGGGAAAATTAAATCTTCTTCAGCAACTAATGGTATTCCCCTTTCTTTTCCTTTAACTTTTATATCTCCTATAACTTCACCAGCTTCGATAATCTTTTTATACTCATAATTATCTTTTACATATTCATAAATTCTCTGACTTTCTTTCCATCTTGGAACACAATTTAATGTTACTACAATTATTTCATTTTTTTCTAGTTTAAAGGAACTAACAAGACATTTTCCAGCCTGTCCTGTATATCCAGTCTTAACTCCAGTACAATTAGGCTCTGAATATAAAAGTTTGTTTATATTATTAAATTGTTTTGTAAATTCTATTCCTTCTTCTCCAGAGATTAATTTAGTGGATACAATTTTATTAAATTCTTCAATCTCCTTAGCTTTTTTAGTTGCTATAGCTAAATCATAGGCTGAAGAGTAGTGGGAGTTACTATCTAGACCATGAGGTGATTCAAAATGACTATCTAATAAACCTATTGATACTGCAAATTCATTCATGACTTCACAGAACTTTTCTACAGTTCCACTAGTTCCTTCAGCAATAGCAATGGCACAGTCGTTACCTGACTTAAGCATAAGACCATATAAAAGTTCTCTTATGGTTACCTTATCTCCAGCCTTATATCCTACTTTAGAGCCTCTTATAGATGCTGCATTTTTAGATATTTCCACAACTCTATCTATATCTCCATACTGTAAAGTAACCAGAGCAGTTATTATCTTTGTTGTACTTGCCATAGGTATAACTTTATGGGCATTTTGATCAAATAAAATAGTTCCAGTAGCTGAATCTATAGCTATGGCAGATACTGCATCTACTCTTATTGGAGCTGCATCTACGTTTTTTATAGGAATACTCACTGTTGTAAATAAAAATATTAATAAAAAACAACATACTCTTCTTTTCATCCTTTTACACTCCCAACTTAAATTTGTGACTTATTCTCAAATAGTTTTATTTTTTATATACCATGAATATATAAATCATAGTTGGATAGAATTGCAGATATAAAACTATGGAGGTTTAGTATAATAATGAAATGTTTTTTATGGATTTTAGCCATAGTTACACTGGTCTTATTATTTCCTATTCCAATAAAAATAACACTTACATATGCTAATGAAATTTTTACCTTAAAAATATATAATAAAGTAATAATTCCATCAAAAACTAAAAAAAACAAGGCTAAAAATGAAAACAAATGGAGTGATTATGTAAAAACTCCTAACGAAGAAAAAATTTCAAAATTAAAATTTAAGGATTTGAAAGGAATAATAGAACTCTTTATTAATTCTAAATTTAAATTTACTATACGCACTAAATTTAGAGTGGATTACTCTATAGAAGATGCTGCTATAAACGCTATTACTTACGGCTTTTTATATCAAATTACAGCATTTATTTCAACAATTTTAAATCTATTTTTTAAAGTTAAAAATTTTACTCCTACTATCAACATTAAATATAATGAAAATTTCTTTAATTTTGAAAGTACTAGTATAATTTTTATAAATATAGCAAAAATTATATACATGGTTATTGTAATTTTTTATCACCTTATCAAAGTACGAAAAACTTCTTCCTTTGATAAAGTGAATTTAAAGGAGGAATTTTAGATGGACGGTCATCCAATAGAAAATTTAATGAAGTCGACTATGGAAAATATTAAAAATATGATTGATGTGGATACAGTTATCGGTAATCCTGTAAGTGCACCTGATGGTACCACAATCATTCCAATTTCAAAGGTATCCTTTGGTTTTGCCTCAGGTGGAAGTGAATTTAAGGATACTAACTTAGATTCCTCTAACAGGCATCCCTTTGCTGGTGGTTCTGGTGCTGGAATCTCCTTAAAACCAGTGGGGTTCTTAGTTGTACACAAAAATACCATAAGATTTCTTTCCGTGACTGAGTATAATCCATACGATAAGATAATGGATGCAATGCCTCAGGCCATTGATATGATTTCTGGGCTTTTTAACAAAGATAAAGTCAATGGTGATAATTATTCTGAAGTCTATAACCCATGCGAACCTTGCGATTAACCCTAAGAAAAAAGGCTATTTTAAAATAATTCACTAATCTTTTTCTAATGTTGAGGGTGTACTTTAATACTATAAGTACATCCTCAATATTTATTTAAGATTTAGATTTCATTTTAAATATAGCCATAATATTATTAGAACTTCTTTTCTTCAATATCCTTTTCCTCTAATTCTACTAGCTCTTCATCTTCAATAAAATTATCTAAAGATGGTAATTCACCTAAAGATGTAAAATCAAAATGCTTTAAGAATTCGTCAGTAGTTGCATAAAGATTTGGCCTTCCTATAACACTTTTCTTTCCTGATTCCTTTATAAGTCCTTTTTCTACTAAAGTACTAATAGCTCTATCACTTTTAACTCCTCTTATGTCTTCAATTTCTATTCTAGTTATTGGTTGTTTATAAGCAATTATAGATAGGGTTTCAAGAGCAGCCCTAGATAAGGATTGTCTAATATTTGTCTTTAACAGCATTTGAAGATAATCACTATTTATAGGTTTTGTACCAAGTTGATAGGCCTTATTGATACATATTAGTTTTACTCCCCTAGACTCATCTCTTTCATATACCTTTTCTAAAACCTTTAAAAGTTCTGTAGCAAATTCTACTGAACATTCTAAAATACTTGCTATAGTGTCTACTTCCAATGGGTCTCCAGTTACATATAATAAAGACTCTATTATAGAAAAATATCTTTCATATTTAGATTCATCTATAAGATAATTTAACTGATGTTCTGATTCTTGAAGAACCTCTTCTATTTTATTTCTAGGATCAATATCTATACTTCCATCTTCTTTATTTACTCTACTTAAAATTTTATCATTACCTTCTACATCTTCATGATTTAAATTAGTATGTTCATTCATCCCCCATCACTCCTTCTAAATATATTTCACCAAAGTTACCATGTTGAACTACTCGTACATCCTTAAGTTTTATTAACTCTAACAAGGCTAAGAAGGTTACAATGATTTCCGTTTTACTTTTGCTCTCCTTTATTATACTAGTGAAGGTAGTATTTTTACTATGCACTAAAACGTCTTTTAAGTAGTCCATCTTATCTTCTATTTTAAATAACTCAACCTGTACTCTATCTTCTATGTTGAAGGTTTCATTCATCTTATTTTTATATATTTCCATAAGTTCAATATACATATTATATAAATCCATCATTGTTATGCCCTTAAGTAGCTCTTTGGCATCTTGCTTTTTTTCTCTGGTATCTTCAATTATTTCAGGCCTTTTAGTAAATATAATACCTGTATTCATTTGTCTCTTGCCCAAAAATTCAGCTATATTTTTAAATTTTTTATATTGAACTAATTTATCTATAAGCTCTTGTGTATCATCAACCTCTTCAATCTCTGGTTCCTTATTTTTAGGAAGTAATACCTTAGATTTTAATTCAATTAATGTAGTAGCCATAACAATAAATTCTGAGGCAATATCTAAATCCAATTCCTTCATTTCATTTAGATATCCTATATATTGATTTGTTATATCTAAAATACTTATATTATATATATCCATTTGGTTCTTTTTTATTAAGTGTAATAAAAGGTCAAAGGGCCCCTCAAAGTTTGAAGTTTTAATTGTTAATGCCATGATTTCACCTTCCTTACAACAAATTTATCTGCATACTAAAAACTTCAATATATATTTTAGCATGAAAACACTCATTTTAAATTATACTCTAAATTTAGTTAAATTTACAATAGTAAAAACCACATCTTTCAATTATGACAATTATTATTTTGGAATCAAAAATTACTGTAGTTCATTTAAAAATAAAAAATCACCCTAAAAATTTTAGAGTGACTTTTTATATCAGCATTATACATTTGGGGTTGTATATTGTAACTGATAACTATAGCATTAAACTGAATTTTAAATTAACCTTTATATATATTTTTTACAGATATTTATTTTTTATTCTATATTATTAATATTTAAAGATTAAATATACTTATATTGAATGATCAAATATATTTGAAAATATATCTTTAACATTTTTAAAAAACTGAGATTGTTTTACTTCCCTATCACTATATAATTCTACTTTTCCTAGTAATTCATCTCCATTATAAACTTCACAATATCCAACAACATCACCAGCATTTATTTTTTTCAGTTCAGAATTAATATTTACTTTCTTTGTTAATTCTTCCTCAGTGCCTTTTTCTATGGTTACCTTTAAATCATCTTTTGCTTTTGCTATAAAGAAAGAATCACCTTTTTTATTTAATGGGATTTGTTGTACATCTACATCTTTAGCTACTATAGTTTTACTTTGGTATTTAGAAAATCCAAAATCCATAAGCTTACTTGCATCTGCATTTCTTTGTTTGTATGTAGGTGCTCCCATTATTACTGCAAGCATCCTTACATTGTCTCTAGTTGATGTAGCAGATATACAATACATAGCTTCTTGTGTAAATCCTGTTTTTAGTCCATCACACCCTTTGTAAAATCTCACCAACTTATTATGATTAACTAATTCAATTGGTGTTTTTCTACCTTCTGATATAGTTTCCATATATATAGATGAATATTTTAATATGATTGGGTGTTTTAAAAGCTCTCTAGACATTATGGAAATATCTCTAGCAGTACTTAAATGTCCTGGAGCACTAAGACCTGTAGCATTTTCAAAGTGAGTATTAGTCATTCCAAGTTCCTTAGCTCTTTCATTCATTTTTACTGCAAAAGCTTCTTCACTGCCTTCTAAAAACTCTGCCATTGCAACTGCTGCATCATTTCCTGATGCTATAGCTATACCTTTTAGAATTTCTTCCACAGTTCTTACTTCTCCTGTGTCCAATATCATACTACTACCGCCCATGGATTTAACCTTTTCACTACAAACTATTTTATCTTGAAGATTTATTCTTCCATCATCTAAGGCTTCCATAGCTAGTAGCATAGTCATTATCTTAGTAACCGAAGCAGGTGCAAACTGTTCATCTGCGTTTTTTTCATAAATAATTTTACCTGAATTAGGCTCTAATAGTATTACAGATTTTGCCTGTGGCTCAAACCCTATTACATTATCTGCAGGCTCATTTTTTATTTCATCATCAGCAAAAGCTGTTGGAAGGATTATAGCCTGCAATGAAAGTAGTACGGATAATAATAAAGTTAAAACAAATTTATTCTTTTTCATAACCGACCTCCAAAACAATTATTATGAGGTTATTTTTACCTCAATCTTAAAAATTATCCTAGAAATTTAGAAATTTTATTTTCTAAAGTTTCTTCCTATTTAGAGTTCCCTAATATAGAATTTATATCCTCAAGGTGCATATATTACTTTAAAAATAAAATGAAGCTATATAAAATAAATAAAAATTATTTTATATAGCTTCATCTTATATTAATATATACTAACTAATTACTTCATGGATTAGTGGTATATCATTTTTATATCCTTCAACTATTTCATAGTTTTTTAAGATACCCTCATTAGCTTTTTCAATAAGGCTTTCATTATTACTATGAATATATGCTATGGTGTCACCCTTTTCTACTTTATCACCACGTTTTTTATTTAAAACTATTCCCACTGCTAAATCTATTTTGCTTTCTTTAGTGGCTCTTCCTGCTCCAAGTTCCATTGCAACTATTCCTAAGTTTTCAGCATGGATTTTTTTAACCACTCCACTATTTTCTGCAATTACCGGTACTACATGCTTAGCTTTAGGCAATAGATTTGTATTATCGATACAGTCAATATCTCCACCTTGAGCTTTAACAAATTCTTTAAGTTTTTCTATAGCTGCTCCTGAAGTTATAGTCTCTTTTAACATAGCTTCAGCTTCCTCAGCAGTACTTGCTTTTCCTGCTAACATTACCATACGACTTCCTAAAACTAAAGATAGCTTTAGTAAGTCCTCAGGACCATTTCCCTTTAATGTATTTATGGCTTCTTCTACTTCTAAAGCATTTCCTATAGCTAAACCTAATGGTTGGTCCATATCAGAAATTACTGCCATAGTATTACGCCCAATATGTTTTCCTATAGAAACCATTTCTGTAGCCAATTCCTTAGCAGATTCTGTGTTTTTCATGAAAGCTCCATCTCCAACCTTAACATCTAAAACTATAGCATCAGCTCCTGAAGCTATTTTTTTGCTCATAATGCTAGATGCAATTAAAGAAACATTATCAACGGTTGCTGTAACATCTCTTAAGGCATATAACTTCTTATCAGCTGGTGCTAAGTCTCCAGTCTGGCCTCCCACGGCAATTTTAATAGTATTAACATTATTAATGAATTTTTCTGTTGGCATCTCCACTGAAAAACCTTTGAAAGCTTCTAACTTATCTATGGTTCCTCCCGTATGCCCTAGACCTCTACCTGACATCTTAGCTACTGGTATTCCCAATGCTGCTACCATAGGTGTAAGCACTAAAGTCGTAGTATCTCCTACTCCACCTGTGCTGTGCTTATCTACCTTAACGCCTTGAATTTTACTTAAATCTAACATATCTCCAGAATGTACCATTGCCATTGTTAAGTCTGAAGTTTCTCTCTTATTCATCTTTTGAAAATATATAGCCATTAAAAGAGCAGATACTTGATAATCTGGAATTTCTCCCTTTGTATAGCTCTCTACAAAATAATTTATTTCCTCTGTAGAAAGCTCTCCACCATTTCTCTTTTTTAGAATCAAATCATACATTCTCATAAATCACACCCCGCTCTATACCTTTATATTTAATTTTGTTTGTAAATGGCCCACTATTATAATTCTCTAACTATTCCTTTCACTAAAGAAACAAATTTTGATTTTACTTTAGCAGAAGTTTCTATTACTTCTTCATGATTTAATGGTTGGTCTAAGATTCCAGCTGCCATGTTAGTTATGCATGAAATCCCTAGTATTCTAAGACCACAATGATTAGCTGCAATAACTTCAGGAACTGTTGACATTCCAACTGCATCAGCACCTAGTATTCTTGCCATTCTTACCTCTGCTGGAGTTTCATAAACTGGACCTGTGAACATCATATAAACTCCTTCTTTTAATTCTATATTAAGAGATGCTCCAACTTCTTTTGCTAGTTTTAAATATTCTCTATCATAAGCTGTAGACATATCTGGGAATCTTGCTCCTATTTCTTCTTCATTTTTACCTATAAGTGGATTTGTACCTGCAAAGTTTATATGATCTGTAATCATCATTAAATCACCTGGTACAAAGCTAGTATTAACACCACCGCAAGCATTAGTTACTATTAAAGACTTCACACCTAAATATTTCATAATATGGATTGGAAGTGCTAATACACTCATAGGATGGCCTTCGTAATAATGAAATCTACCTTGCATCATGATAACCTTTTTACCTTCTAAAGTTCCGCATACAAATTGTCCTGCATGACCTTGTACTGTAGATACCGGAAGATTAGGTACTTCTGAATACTTTACTACCACCCTATCTTCAACTTTATCAGCCATATCACCAAGACCAGATCCTAAGATAATACCTATTTCTGGCTGGAAGCTTAACTTAGCCTTTATATACTCTACACTCTCATTAATTAATTTAACATCCATTATAATTTCTCCTCTTCTTCACAGTTATATAATTTTATTTAGTTATACTCTATGTTATCAGCTTATTAATTTATCTTAATATTATTTGTTTGACTAGTTAGTTAAACAAATAATATTAACAACAAATTACAATATATTATTACCTTTAAGGAATTTATATATTGTAATTTGTGTATTAAAATTTTTATTATTCTTATTATCTTTATATTTTTATATTATCTAAAACTCTTTTAACCCTAGATTACTAGCTATACAATTAAATCTTTGAAGCTTTTTCCTACTAACTCATTTTCAATATCAAGTAAATCTAATACAGTTTTACCTATATCGCAGAATCCATTTCTAGTTCCAAGATTTATATCTTCCTTAAGATTTCTTCCATATACAAGTACAGGCACATATTCTCTTGAATGATCTGTACCTTCTGTAGTTGGATCACATCCATGATCTGCAGTAATGATTAATACATCATTATCTCCTAAAGCTTCTTTAATCTCTGGTAATCTATCATCAAATTCTTCTAAAGCCTTAGCATATCCTTCTACATCATTTCTATGTCCAAATTTCATATCAAAATCTACTAAGTTTGTAAATATGAATCCATTAGAATGAGACTTCATCATTTGTAAAGTTTTATCAACCCCATCCATATTGTCCTTTATAGATACTGATTCTGTAACACCTTTTCCTGTAAATATATCTTTAATCTTACCTACAGCTGCCATAGGTAAGCCAGCTTCACTGACATACTCAAGAGCAGTCTTATTAAAAGGCTCTAGTGCATAATCATGTCTATTAGCTGTTCTTACAAACTCACCTTTTTTCATACCTTTAAAGGGTCTGGCAATTACTCTACCTACCATCTTATCTCCAACTAACATTTCTCTTGCAATTTTGCACATATTATATAATTCTTCTAAAGGTATTACATCTTCGTTAGCTGCAATTTGGAATACACTATCTGCAGAAGTGTAGATTATAGGGTATCCAGTTCTTATATGTTCTTCCCCTAATTCCTCAATGATGGCTGTACCAGAAGCAACTACATTTCCTAAAGTCTTTCTTCCTATCTTAGCTTCAAATTCATCCATAATTTCTCTTGGAAAACCATTAGGATAAGTTTGAAGAGGTGCTTCTAAAATTACTCCTGCCATTTCCCAATGTCCTGTAATTGTATCCTTTCCTTTTGAAAGTTCACTACATCTTCCATAAATTCCTTCTGGATTTTCACACTTAATAAGGTTTTCCACGCCTTCTATGGAACCAATTCCTAAAGCTTCTAAGTTTGGAATAGAAAAACCTTTAACATGTTTTGCTATATTACCTAAAGTATTACTACCTTTATCTCCATAAAGCTCTGCATCTGGAAGTTCTCCAATACCAACACTATCAAGCACAACTAAAACTACTTTTCTATCCATGATATACTTCCTTTCTTCTTAGTCACTGATATATTATATTTTACCACAGTTGTTTCAAAATATATAACTAAATAAAATAAATTATGTGTCACTGCTAAACTTCCATCTTTTTTAGCAATGGCACATAATATAATAGTACATTATTATTGAAATATGTCAATTTATTAGTTGAATTTATTTATCTATATTATTCCTTTATCTCAATATGGAATTAAATATATGAATATAATTATATAATATTTCTAAAGGTTTTATTAGTTCATTGCCAACTAAAATACTATTTTCATAAATTCCAGGTTTATAAAAATAATTCAGTACATAATCTAATATATTAGGCAGTACTCCCCCCATGACAAATATAATTATAAAGCACTCTGCGTATATAATTAAGAACTTTTTAATGTCATCTTTCATACTTTTATGCCCCTAACCCCTTTAGTGCAAAATTTATAAGTATAGGCGTTATAAAAGACTCAAATAAAAATCCAATAAACATAACTCCTGTAACAATTAAAAACATAATAGTATAATTTCTTACTGAACCAGTATTAGGTGAATATTTCTTTGTAAATTTTTCTTTTACTATACCTATAGAAAATTCAATAGATAGTACTGATAAAAATATTAAACATGGTATATATATAAGGTTTTGTGGTAAAACACCTAAAAGTGATAAGAGTAACCCTTTTTCTTTTAATCCATATATAAAAAAACTAAAAGTAAATCCTAAAGAAAATCCTTTGTAAATATTAATCAAAATAATTATTGGAAGTCCTACCACTGTTAATCCTAAGAACCAAAATCCAATTATAATGGGTATATTATTTTTTAAAGTACCCATTAATATTTCTTTATTAGATAATCCATCTAAGGTCGATGATGAGCCAAAAGCAGTTATATAGTTAATTAAGGTACTCTTGTCCACATCCCCCATATATTTAACACAGTAGAGACCTAGAATCATCCCAGTGGCAATAAATAATATTGTTAATAAATACATCCAAATATTTTCATAAAAATGTTTATAAAAACTATCTATTACGCTTCTTAATGTCATACATATTCCCCCTTAGTTTATTTAAGAATTAATTTATATTTATGCCTAACCTAAGGGTAATATTCCATTATATTTAATTTTTACAAGTATGCTAAAGCTGCAATAGTCTTTCCGTCTATAACTTCTCCACTTTTAACCATTTCTTTAATTTTATCTATACTATATGATTTCACATTTATAAATTCATCATCATCTCTATTAACTTCCCCTTTATATAACTCAGTAGCCTTATATAAATATATATATTCATCTGAAAATCCAGGTGCTGTAGCTATTTTACCTAAGAACTGAAAATTTTTAGCCTTATATCCAGTTTCTTCTTCCAATTCTCTAATACCACATAGTTTAATATCTTCTCCTTTTTCTATTTTCCCAGCTGGTATTTCTAAAATTGTTCTATCTAATGCTTTTCTAAACTGTTCCACAATAAGTATAGTATCTGAATTTAAATAAGCTACTATACCAACTGCTCCTGGATGTTCTACAAGTTCTCTTTTTCCCACTTTTCCATTAGGAAGTTCCACTTGCTGCACTTTTAAATTTATTACTGTTCCTTTAAACTTATATTCTTCACTAATAGTTTTCTCAAAAAGTTTCATCATCACCACTCCTCACAATATATAATAACCTATCATACATAAAATAGACACCTTCAATTTTTTCAAATTAAAAGATGTCTATAATTTTTAATTATATATTGTTGGTGTAAAAACAATTTGTTGCCTTGGCTTTAATAATTAATCGACTTAAATTTTACTATAAACCTAATAATATTAAACTTCTAGCATACTTTATTTTTAAGTCTTAGCTTGTCTGCTACCATTGCAATGAACTCTGAATTTGTTGGTTTACCCTTTTCATTATGAATAGTGTATCCAAATAACTTATTAATAGTATCAACCTGTCCTCTACCCCATGCAACTTCTATAGCATGTCTTATAGCTCTTTCTACTCTACTTGCAGTAGTATTGTATTTCTTAGCTATTGCTGGATATAGTTCTTTAGTTACTGCTGACAATAATTCTATATCATTTACCACTAAAGTTATAGCTTCTCTTAAATACATATACCCTTTAATATGAGCTGGTACACCAATTTCATGAATGATATTAGTAATTTCTGATTCTAAATCCATAGATCCACTATTTGATTTGGGTTTAGCATCCATCATTAATGATGAAGAACTAGTTGTATTAGTAACTGGTGTTTTTCTAACTGTATCACTTGAAATTGAATTATTAAACATATCTCTAATTCTATTAGATAATACGTCCATATCAAAAGGCTTAACTACATAATAATCAGCTCCTAAAGATATAGCTCTTTGAGTTATTTTGTCTTGACCTACTGCTGATAATATAATTATTCTAGGCATTGGATTTAAATTCATTGTATTTAATCTCTCAAGAACTCCTAATCCATCTAAATGAGGCATTATAATGTCTAGAACTACTAAATCAGGGTTAGTTTGTTCAATAAGTTCTAAAACCTCTACTCCATCTTTTGCTACACCAACTACGTTGATGTCCTTTTGACTTAAAAAATAATCACTTAAAATATTGCAAAACTCCTTATTATCATCTGCAATTAGCACATTAATGCTTCTTTGCTCCATTCCACAACTCCCCTTTTTGTAATTTTTACCATATCATAAATATATAATTTCGACAAAAGTAATAAAACTCCTTCTACTACCTAAAAAAAATAAATTTTTTTAAAATTCAACCTTTTCTTATATTATAACATCATTTTGAGTCAAATAAAAACAACCTATTGTAATTTTATATAAATAGATTGTTTTTATTTAATTATTTATGATTATTATATAGCCTTTTGTATTTTTTAAGTGTAATTGATAATATTTACTTATTTCCTAATGTCTGCTTCATTTATCATCCAATCCATATATATTCCATATCCTGTATCAGGTTTATTGACAAGGACATGTGTTACTGCACCTACTATTTTGTTATTTTGAATTATTGGACTTCCACTCATCCCTTGAATAATCCCACCTGTTTTCTCTATACACAATGGATCTATAACTTTTATTATCATACTTTTACCATTTGGTTCTTGTTGATTTAATAATTTTTCTATTACTATGTCAAATAATTCAGGCTCTTCTCCATCTATAGTTGTAAGAATTTGTGCTTTTCCTACCTTAACTTCATCTTTAAATCCTACCTTCATAGGCTTATTATAATTATTGCATATTAAATTATCATTACCTTCTCCAAATACTCCAACAGGGGTATTTAATCTAATTATTCCTAAGGTTTTATCACTATCTGTAAAAATCCCCCTAAGTTCACCTGGACTACCTTTAGCTCCTTTCCTCACTGACACTATATTAGAATCTACAATTTCACCTTTCCCAACACTCATAATAGTATTAGTATCCATATCTGTTATAGGATGTCCTAGTGCTCCAAACTTCCCACTTTCTTTATGATAAAATGTTAAAGTTCCCACACCTGCCACAGAATCCCTAACCCATAATCCAATTTTATAGTTTTCATCCTTCTTACTGACCACTGGATTAACTACAAAATTCATTTCTTCACCTTTTCTATTTACTGTAATTTTAACCTGCTCTCCCTTGGCTCTGTTTACATAAGTAGCTATATCTTCGGCACTTTTTATTGTTTCATTATTAATTTTTGTAATACTATCTCCTATAGCTATTCCAGAAATAGCAGCTGGGCTTTGAACCTTATTACCATCTACCTCAATATCTGACAAAGCAATAACAAGGGCTCCTTTTGTATTAATTTTAATTCCTAAAGGTTTTCCTCCTGGATAAACCATTATGTCGGAGGTTTTAGCATAATTAACCTTTTTTAGACTAGTAGCTTCTGAAAAATTTAATTTATAGTCCATAGCACTTGAATAATTATTTATTGAAGGCACTGCTTCATTAAAATATCTATCAATTATATTAGTATAGAAATTTATAGATATTAGTATGAAGGTTGTAGTAAATATCAAGAATAAAATATTACTAAATTTTTTCATAATGCTTTACCTCCTGTAAAGAATGTTTAACTTTAATTTTCCCCTATGAGAAATTTTTATGTTAGAGTTCTTTTTCTTTTAAACCCAAAAAGATTTCCTAATTGAATTTTTTAGAACATGAAAATAAAACACTATAAACTAAAGTTATACTTAGTTTATAGTGTTAAACATTTTTATAGTATATATTCACATTTTAATTTTTATTTTTTAAAATTTATAATAAAATCTAAGACATTCTTTTAGTGTCTTAAATCATCTTTTATTTCTTTTGCTTTTGAAATCATCTCTCGTGCATTTTCAATAGTTATAGCCGTAACTTCGCTACCACCAATTATTCTAGCTACTTCTTGTTCCACTTCATCATCCTTCAGCTTCTTAACTTTTGTAAACGTATTTACTTCATCGCTGTTTTTTTCAATTAAATAATTCACATCTGCTAGTGCCGCAATTTGAGGTAAATGAGTTATACAAAATACTTGATGAGCTTCAGAAATAAGCACCATTTTTTCTCCTACTCTTTGAGCTATTCTACCACTTATTCCAGTATCTACCTCGTCAAATATTACAGATGGAATTTGGTCTTTATCTACAAACACAGTTTTAAGTGCTAGCATAATCCTTGATAATTCTCCACCCGAAACCACTTCTTCTAAAGGCTGTAATGGCTGTCCAGGGTTAGCGGAAATGTTGAACTGTATCTTGTCTCTACCTTTAGAATTAAGATTATCTGTATATGCTACCTCTATTTTAAATCTACTTTTTTCAAGACCTACATAATCTAATTCTTTTTTTATTTCTTTTTCTAGTACTTCACTTATTTCTAATCTTAAATTATGTAATTCCAGTGCTATTCCTTCTAATTTTTCATATAACTTTTTCTTTTGTTTTAACAGTTCTTCTATAATCTCTCCACTGTTTATTAATTCGAAATATTGTTCTTCTATATTATTTTTATACACCATCACATCTTCTAAAGTAGGTCCATATTTCTTTTTACAAGCAGATAATTGATACATTCTAGAATTTACAAATTCCAATTCTCCTATATCATAGTCTGTATTATCCTTTAAGTCACTAAGGGTTCTAGTATTATCCTCTAACAAGTAATATGATTCCTCCAGAGAATCTACTATGGATTTAACTTCTTCATGATGAGCTTCAATAGACTTAAGTTCTCTAATAGCATACATTAAGGAATCTATAATAGAAATCCTACTTTCATCATTCTCTTTAAGTATCATATAACTTTTTTCTAAAGCTTTTTTGATTTTTTCTCCATTAGATAACATATTAAATTTCTTTGATAATTCTTCATCTTCACCTATTTTAGGTTTTATACTATTAATTTCATCTATTTGAAACTTTAGAAAATCTATTTTTTTCTCTCTTTCTCCATGGTTTCCTTGAAGTCTATTTATTTTTTCTTCAACTTCACCATATTTTAAATAAAATTTATCGTATTCTTCAAGCTTATTCACCAATAAATCTTGTCCAAATGAGTCTACATAATTTATGTGCTTTGAACTATCTAATAAATTTTGGTTTTCATGTTGACCATGAATATCAATTAAAGTTTCACTAATCTGCTTTATCTTAGATAGCAATAAGGTTTTATTATTTACTTTTGCTATGGTTTTACCTGAGTGAAAGCTTTCCCTACTGAGTATTACTATTCCCTCATCACTTATATCTAATTCTTCTAAAATAGTCCTAGTTCTTTGATTTTCAATAGAAAAAACTGCTTCTACTACAGTTTTATCTTCTCCTACCCTTATTAAATTCTTATTAAATTTACCTCCAAGAACAAAACTAATAGCATCAATTAATATAGATTTACCTGCTCCTGTTTCTCCTGATAAAACATTAAATCCCTTAGAAAAATCTATGGATAGTTTTTCTATAAGAGCAAAGTTCATAATATTAAGTTGTAAAAGCATTTATACCATTCCTCATTTACTTTATTAATTTTTCTATTTCTAATTTAAGTTCCTCGGCTTTTTCGTCAGTCCTTACCAAGATAAAAATAGTATTATCTCCAGCTATTGTTCCTGCAATTCCTTCTAATTTAAAAGAGTCAATTGCTTCAGCTGCAACTTGAGCTGATGCTGTAATTGTTCTAACAACCAAAATTTTATCTACTTTTTCAACAGATATAGCTGTATTTGAAAATATGTATGCCAATGCACTAATAGTTGAGTTGTTATTTGTATTTACTTGTGCATACTTGTATCTTCCGGTATGAGATAAAGTTTTAATTAAGTTTAATTCCTTTATATCTCTAGATACAGTTGCCTGAGTCACATTTATATTTTTAGCTCTTAATCTATCAGCTAAATCTTCTTGGGTTTCAATATCTTCATTTTTTATTATATCCAATATTATACTATGGCGATTTTCTTTCATATATTTTCTCCTCACAATCCATAGATCTTGAAATTATTTTTGTTCTTAATATTTTGAAATAATCATAATCCTTAAATTGAACAATCTTACACTTATCTTCAATTGTTTCAATTATCATCTCATTGTATTTATCTGATTCTAATTCTAAATGCCCATCACAGGTTAAGAATACGTTATCTTCATTAGTATTTAATATTATTTTTATCTTATTATGAGGATCTAAAATAATTGTCTTTACTCCATTAGATATAGGACAAATAGGAGTTAAACTTATTAGCTCCATAGTTGGATAGATTATTGGCCCTCCCGCTGATAAAGAATAGGCTGTAGAGCCTGTAGGGGTAGATACTATTAACCCATCAGCTTTATAGCTACTATAAAAACTTCCATCTACAAATATATTATAAGTCAACATTCTGCTTAAAATCCCCTTGGTTATAACAATATCATTTAAAGCTACATGGACATTTTCACCATCTTTTTTAGGAATAGTAACCTTTATCATCATTCTTTCCATGATTTGAAATTCATTATTTTTAAGTTTTTTAATAGCTTCACTAACTTCTGTTAGTTCTACACTAGTTAAAAAACCTAAATGGCCTATATTAACTCCAAGAATTGGTACTCCATATTTATATATCTTTCTTGCTGCTCTTAAGATAGTTCCATCCCCACCTAAGGTAACAAGTAAATCTAATTTTTTGTTTTCTTCTAGCTCCAATCCCTCAGCATCTTTAAATATATGTAATTCACTTTCAGGAAATTCTTCCTTTATTAGATCATGAACATAGTTTAGTATTGTATTCTCCTTATCTTTAGATGAATTGATGTTAATACCTATATTCTTCATATATCCTCCACAGTAAGTTTTTCATGAGCATTTTTTACAACGCTTCCTATACTATTGCTGTTAAAATTTCCTATTCTATTAAAATCTTTAGTAAAATTAATCAGATATTCTATATTTCCATTAGGACCCTTAATGCCTGAATAAGTTAAATTTAATATATTAATGTGACGCTCCTTCAAAAAAGTTACTACGTTTAAAATAACCTCTTCATGGATTTTACTATCCTTTACTACCCCTTTTTTAGAAACTTTTCCTCTACCAGCTTCAAACTGAGGTTTTATAAGTGCTACCACTTCTCCCACGCCCTTCAAAAGTGGAATAACATGAGGTATTACTTTATCTAATGAAATGAAAGATACATCTATAGATGCAAAATCACAGTATTCACCAATTTGTTCCATTGTAAGATTTCTTACATTTGTGCTTTCCATAGAAACAACTCTTTTATCCTCTTTAAGTTTATCTGCCAATTGATCTTTACCTACATCTATTGCATATACCTTAATGGCTCCACTAGTAAGCATACATTCTGTAAATCCTCCAGTAGATGCTCCTATATCTAAACATTTAAGCCCTTTAAGATTTATATTAAAATCTTTAAGGGCTTTTTCTAATTTAAGTCCACCTCTACTTACATAAGGAATTACTTCCCCACGCATTTCAACTTCAGCAGTTTCTTCAACTTTTAGCCCGCATTTTCTTTCTTCTTTTCCATTGACATATATTTTTCCAGATAAAATATACTCTCTAGCTTTTTCACGAGAAATTGCTAATTGCTTTTTTACTACTAATAAATCTAATCTAACTCTTTCCTTTAACATGCTTACTCCTTAGTTAAAAATTCCTCTATACTACTACAAATTCCTTCTGGGTCTAATTTGTTAAGATTATATAATATATTAACATCTCCATGCTGTATAAATTTATCCTTAAATCCTAATGTTAAAATATTATTCTTAAGTAATCCTTCCCTATTTAAATACTCTAATATCTCACTTCCAAGACCACCAGATATCATATTATCTTCTACGGTTACTAAATCATATCCTGACTGTACTAGTTCTTTTATTAATTCACTGTCTATAGGTTTTACAAAACAGCTATTTACTATAGTACAATCTATGTTTTTCTTCTTTAACAATTCTTTAGCAATAATTACATTTTGAACCATTTTACCTACTGCTATTATTGCCACTTTTCCAGATTTATTACCTAAAACTTCCCACTTACCTTTTCTAAAGAAAGTCATAGGTGAAAGTTTAATATTAGATAAGTCTCCACCCCTTGGATATCTTATAGCTATAGGATAGTTTTGTGTAACTGCAAACTGTAGCATATACCTTAACTCTTCAGTACATTTAGGACTCATTATCGTCATATCTGGTATGTGTGTTAAGTAAGATAGATCAAATACCCCTTGGTGAGTTTCTCCATCTTGACCTACAATACCCGCTCTATCTATAGCAATTACCACCGGTAATTTTTGTATTGCTACATCATGAATAACTTGATCATAGGCTCTTTGAAGAAAAGTAGAATACACTGCAAATACAGGCTTTAATCCTTGTGATGCCATACCCGCTGCCATGGTTACCGCATGCTGTTCTGCTATACCTACGTCAAAAAATCTCTTTGGGAATTCCTTAGAAAATCCCTCAAGTCCTGTTCCCTCTGGCATAGCTGCAGTTATAGCTACTAACTTTCTGTTTTTTTCTGCTAACTTTACCATAGTCTCACCAAAAATTTCTGAATAGGATTTGCTAGCCTTTGAAGGTTGCTGTCCATTTTCACAATTAAAAGGTCCTACTCCATGAAACTTATCTGGGAACTCCTCTGCATACTCATAGCCTTTACCTTTTTTAGTTATTACATGAATAATTACTGGGCCTTCTACCTGTTGAGCTTTTTTTAGGACCTTACTCATTTCTTTAATATCATGGCCATCTATTGGTCCATAATATTTTAATCCCATATTTTCAAAAAGCATTCCGGGAACCATAAGTTGCTTTACAGAATCCTTCATCTTATTTATAGAATTAATCATGCTTTTTCCTACCTTTGGTATCTTTTCCAAAGTAGCATTTACATCACTCTTAACTCTATTGTAAGCATTTCCCATTCTTAAATCATTTAGATATGTGGATATTCCTCCAACATTTGGTGAAATAGACATTTGATTATCATTTAATACTACTATCATCTTAGTTTTATTGTATCCTATATCATTTAAAGCCTCCATAGCCATTCCGCCAGTAAGGGCTCCATCTCCAATTACAGCTACCACATCGTGTTTCTCATTTTTTATGTCTCTAGCCCTTGCCATCCCTGCCGCTGCCGATATAGATGTACTACTATGTCCTGTATTGAACATATCATACTTACTTTCTTCTGTTTTGGGAAATCCACTAAGACCTTTATATTGTCTAAGGGTATCAAATTTTTCTTTACGTCCTGTTAATATTTTATGAACATAAGATTGATGTCCTACATCCCAAATTATCTTATCCTTGTTAAAATCAAATACGTTAAATAAACTCATAGTCAATTCAACTACACCTAAATTAGATGATAAGTGTCCTCCCGTCTTGGAGACTTGAGTAATGAGAAATTGACGTATTTCTTCTGCAAATTCTTCCAATTCATTTATTTTCATGTTTCTTATTTCATTAAAATCTTCATATCTATCTAAATACTTTGACATTTACCTTAACCTCGTTTTATAAAATATATTACTTTTGCAACTGCATATAATATATTATTACTATTTGTAATTGCGAATTTTTTTCCTATTGCTTTTCCACCAACAGTGGCTCCTGCTATCATTGCACTAATACCAGATGCTATTAATATTTCAGAACCATAAGGGTAAAGCTGCAATATTTTTGCTACTATTACTACACCTACAGCTCCGCTTATAATACCACACACATCTCCTACCACGTCGTTACAAAAGTTTGAAACTTTACTTGCATTTCTTATCATCTTCACTGCTATTTTTGCTTCTTTTATCTTCTTTGCAGCCATGGCATGAAATGGAATTTCATTTGCTGCTGTAACCGCTGTACCTATCACATCAAAAATTACGCCTAAAAAAATAATCAACACTAATATGGTAAACGCTAAGGAAGCATTAACCCTTGGAAGTGTAGATTCTGATAAAAGTGAAGCAGTTCCACTAATAATTATAGTATAAATTGTAATTTTAGTTATCCATAATGCTTCTTTTGTATTTTTTTTCTTACATTCTTTGTTTTTGACTTTTTTATTCCGCCTACTACTATCGCTTTCCAATTTTACCCTCCAAAAATAGATAAAGGTGGTAGCATACTAAGTAAAATTTGCGGCTTAGGTCTAGCAGGATTTCCCATAGAGTAATCAAGATGTCGCCATCTTGACGGTTTCCCTTTAATGCTCTATCTATAGTGTTTCCAACTACAGGGCTAGATTACCACTTAGTCCACACTGCAATCCTTAATATGCTTCACATGGAACAGTCTAGGAGATTTCCTCGACAGTTAGGTACTCTCTTATCCTCTTTTGCAACATGGGTTTTAGCAAGCAATAGCCCCATTACCCTGGCCGGGGTAATAAGATTTGTTCTCACCTCTACCCACCTCACTCAAGGCAGGCTACTCTGCACATAGCTCGTTTACCACAATGCAGGTTTAATCCAGTGCCGTACCGTGGGTATCTCTCCCAAAGCACAAACATTGGTCTCCACGATTGTAGGGTCGATGTCGCATGCCTTTGCGGTCGCCCCACAACCTTACTCCCAGCACAAGCCCACAACTGGGCGTTACAGGCCAGCACAAGGAACTTCATCGATGTGCCCTTCAACGGATTTTTAGCCCCGTCCTCAAAAGTACTTACCTGACTAGAATACTGCACCACCTCATTAAATTAATTATAGCATAACTATAATTAATTGACATTACTTTTTTATAAAGTTAAATGCACTTAGAAACATTTGTTTTAGTAGATTAATATTCTCTCTCTAACAAAAACTTAGTTATCTCTTCTAGTTCTTTTGTATCTCTTTCTATGCTATTTAAAAGCTCATAGCATTCTTGAGTTATATTATTACAAAACTCTTTACACTTATGAATTCCATACATGGTAATAAAATTTGTTTTATTATTTTCTCCATCACTTTGAGTTTTACCTAGTAATTTCGAATCTCCTTCAACATCTAAAATATCATCTTTAATCTGAAATGCAAGACCTAGTTTTTCTCCAAAGGATTTAAGAGTTTCCAAATCTTTTTCTGGAGCCTCTCCCATTATAGCCCCTGCAATAATGGAAGCTGATATTAGCTGGCCTGTTTTATTTTTGTGCATCTCTAAAAGAATTTCTTCATTTATTTTTTGACCTTCACTTCTTATATCTATAATTTGACCCTTTATCATACCATCTATACCTGATGACTTTGAAATAACCGCTGCTGCTCTAATTTTTTTCATTTCCCCACTTAGACATTGTGAAAACATTACATTCATAGCCTCATTTAGTAAACTATCTCCAGCTAAGGTAGCCATAGCTTCTCCATAAACCTTATGGTTTGTTGGTTTGCCTCTTCTTAAATCATCATCATCCATACATGGAAGATCATCATGTATTAATGAATAGGTGTGTATCATCTCCATAGACGCAGCAAAAGGAAGGATTTCATCTATAATATTATTATACATATTATAAGTACAAATCATAATAATAGGTCTTATTCTTTTACCCCCAACCCTTAAGCTATATATTATAGGTTCTAACATGGAACTATCACCAACATCTTTAGTTTTAAAATAGTTTTCCATCCAACTTTCTATTTTTTCCTTATAGATATTAATATTCATATTTAATCCCTCACAAAATACAATTAATCTTCCTGATGAAAATCTTCTTCACCT
Source organism: Clostridium sp. UBA5988 (assembly GCF_002435615.1). Lineage (NCBI taxonomy): Bacteria > Bacillati > Bacillota > Clostridia > Eubacteriales > Clostridiaceae > Clostridium > Clostridium sp. UBA5988. The sequence goes on from NZ_DJBA01000022.1 coordinate 66,771, forward strand.
TTATCTGTCAATATCTTTATTTTTCCTTCTGCTTCTTGAAGAGTCTTATATAAATCACTATAAAGCTTCATTCCCTCTTCATATTTACAAATAGCCTCATCTAAAGTAACTTCTCTATTTTCCATTTGAAGCAATATTTCCTCTAACTTAAGGACCTTACTCTCATAAGTTTCTTTTTTCTTAGCCATGTTATTCCTCCACCTGTTCTATTTTAAATAGTCCATGACCATCTTTCATGGTAATCCCTACAACTTCATACTTTTTCAATTTTTCTAAAGATTCTATAGGCTGATTCTCTGGACTTTTTATAATGCTATACCCCTTATCTAATATGTTTAATGGGTTATTTCCAATTAATCTATGGCTTATAACCTTTAATCTATTTCTTTCCTCTTGAAGCCTTAATTCCATAGTAAACATTAGTTTACTTTTTAGATTATCTAACTTATCATATTGATTTACCACATAATTCTCAGGGCTATATAACAATAATCTATTAAACATATTATTAATAATATTAAGCTTCTCATTAATATTTTTATTTATAGCATATTTTATTTCTTCTCTTAATCCATTTAATTTTTCCTTAAAACCCTCTAAGCTGTATACTGCAATTTCAGCAGCATGGGAAGGAGTGGCTGCCCTTAAATCAGCTGCAAAGTCAGCTATTGTAAAATCTGTTTCGTGTCCTACTCCTGTAATAATAGGAATTTTAGAGGCTTTAATAGCCCTAGCTACCTCTTCCTCGTTAAAGGCCCATAACTCTTCCATTGAGCCACCACCTCTAGCTAAAAGTATCACATCTACATCCTCAATATTATTAAGAGCTTTTATACCAGCAGCTATATCTCTACTAGCATTGATTCCTTGAACTAAGGATGGATATATTAAAATATCAATGTTTGGGTTTCGTCTAGTTGCTACTTTAATTATATCCCTTACTGCTGCACCAGTAGGTGAAGTAATTACTCCTATTCTTCTTGGCATAGATGGAATTGCCTTTTTTATATTATTATCAAAAAGTCCTTCTTTCTCTAACTTTTCTTTTAATAAATTAAATGCAATAAAGAGTTCTCCTTCCCCTTCTACCTCCATAGTGTTACAGTAAAGTTGGTAGGTTCCTTCTTTCTCATAGATAGATATATTCCCAGATACTACTACATTCATACCATCCTTAGGTATAAATGTTAAATCCATGGCTCTTGTCTTGAACATTACACATTTAAGCTTTGTAAAACTATCCTTTAATGAAAAGTATATATGACCACTGCTATGAATTTTTACATTAGACAATTCTCCTTTGATATTAGAATTTTTAAGGATAAAATCATTATCTATTACTTTCTTTATATAGCTATTTACTGCTGTCACCGTTAAAATTTTACTGTACATTTTTTAACCATGCCTCACAGGTATTCTTCATGAGCATAGTTGTTGTCATAGCGCCTACCCCACCAGGTACTGGAGTTACTAAACTAGCCACTTCTAATACTTCTTCAAAGTTTACATCACCTTTGACCTTACCTTCCACCATAGTAGTTCCTACATCTATAACTATGGCACCCTCTTTAACAAAATCTTTAGTTACAAAACCTGGTTTTCCTATGGCCGAAACTAAGATATCTGCTTTTTTACAAACACTCCCTATATCTATAGTTTTTGAATGACATATAGTAATAGTAGCATTTTCTTTAAGAAGTAAAAAAGCTGCTGGCTTTCCAACTATGTTGCTTCGTCCAATTATTACGGCTTCTTTTCCCTTTATATCTACTTGGGATTTAATAAGTTCAAGAACACTCCTAGCTGTACATGGCATGAAAGATTTTTTATCTTTATACATCTTTCCTAGATTAAAATCTGTAAGTCCATCTACATCCTTTTCTACATCAACAGCATCTAAAACTCTTTCTTCATTTAATGCTTTGGGAAGCGGTAATTGAATTATTATTCCATCAACAGAATTATCTTCATTTAACTCTTTAATTTCATCAATAAGCTTATCTTCAGAAATATTTTCTGAAAACATTTTTGTTTCATACAATATTCCTAGCTCCTCACTTACCTTTTTTTGTCCTCGAGTATATGAAATTGATCCTCCATCTTCACCAACAATTATTGATACTAGCCTTGGAGGTCTTTTCCCTTTTCCTACTCTGTTTGCAATTAATTCTTTAATTTCGCTTTTATGTTGAACTGCCAAGTCTTTTCCACTTAATTTTGTTCCCATAAATACACCTACTTTTTAATTAAATTATTTAACACCCCATTTATAAATGATGGTGCATTATCATCTCCATACCTCTTTGCAAGTTCTATAGCTTCATTAATAGTAACTTTGTTTGGAATATCTTCATCAAATAAGATTTCATAAGTTGCCATTTTCAATATAGCTAAGTTCATCTTTGGTAATCTTTCTAATTTCCATTTTACTAGATACTTAGTAATAGTTTCATTAATTTGAGCTTCATTTTCAGATACTCCCTTCAATGCTCTTATTACATATTCAAAGTCTATATCCTCTATTTTTTCCTCTGTATTTTCGCGGAAATTTTCAATAATGTCTACATAACTCTCCTTGTTAATTGACATTTCAAATATTAACCTAGTTGCTATCTCTCTACTTTTTCTTCTATTCATATATATACCTCCATAAAATATCTCTTGTTTGTTATTTTTCCTAATAAGTTTTTTGTAACTTTTTATAAATAAATTATCTATATAAAACCACTTAAATGGGAGTTTCTTATGTATAAGCTCCTTATATCTTCTTATTAATATTATGTTTTTAAAATTGAAATTAAACTCCACATCATGACATGGATAAGTTAATTTTACACATGGAAACACCCTCTTCACTAGAGGGTGTTTAAAATTACTCTATTTCCTCTTCTTTGTTCATCTTAGGAAATATAATATTCTGCACGTTAATATTAACTAATGATACATTTAAACCTGTCATAGTTTCAACAGTGTTCTTAACATTTTTCTGCACCTTTAAACACATATCCGGTATCTTTATACCATACTCCACGGACATATGTAAATCTATTACTGCAGAATCATTATCCATAGTTACTTTAACGCCCTTTGATATATTCTTTTTACCAGTGAGCTTTTTACTTATATCTTCTACTAATCCAGCACTCATACCTGCAACACCTTCTATTTCTGATGCTGCAAGACTAGCTATTACACCAATAACTTCGTCAGATATTCTTACTATACCAACTTCTTCCTCTGTAGGAACTTCATTTAATATATTTTCTTCCATAATTCACTACCCCCTTACCAGTGTGATTAATAATATTCATATTATATCAGATAACAATTTCTTTTACAAATTTTATAATAGAAATACTCATTATTTTTATATTACCCACTTTTAAAAATATTACCCTATAAATATATTAAAAACAGCAGATTTTTACTCTACTGTTTTTAAAACAAAATATGTTTAGTTATTCAGCTACTTTTATTTCTATATCTTTTATATCAGCTTTACTCATAACTACATCTTTAATTTGTCTAACTTGTTGGTCTGAAAGCTCTCCTTCATGTTTAACTACCACTGTAGCCTTTTCCTTATCTAAAGTACAAAGAGCTTCTTCAAATCCTTGAGCTTTAAGCGCTAATTCAATTTTAACTTCTTTATCAGATTGAAGTGCTAAATTCTTATATTCGTCAGCAGCCTCTGCCTTTTGATCTTGTGGAGTATTTTCATCATCTAATAAAGCCTTTAAAGTTTGAAGAGTTTTAGTTGCATTGTTATCACGTTGTAATCTTGCTTCTGTAAAATAATTTGCATTAGTTGATGCACTAATTGTAGTTCCATCATTTCCCTTTGTATCACTTACATAAAGTGGTCCATTTACTTGAGTCGCTAAATAACCTGCAAATAAAATTAATACTACTAGTGAAGAAATAATTATAGTTTGTTTTTTATTCATTATAGTTCCCCCCGAATTTTTTATTTATATCACATTTATATGCTACTTTTTCATAGGATATACCTGTACTTTATCATCTGAAAGACCAAATAATTTAATTACAGCTTGGCGTATCCTTAATTCTGTCACTGAATCCCCAGCTCCTTCAGCTACTACACAAATACCTGTAATGGTAGGATTATAAGTTTTTGTTATAAAGGGTTGTTGTTGATTTTCCTTATTTTCCATAACTACTGTACTCCCACCATTTTCTTGTGTTATCTCCCTTTGTCCCCCACCATTGTCCTTTTCACTAGTAACACTAGTTGAAGTTTCTTCATTAAATACTGGTACCTGTTCTTGTCCACTTTCGAAGTAAATCATAGAATGGACTTTACCTACACCTTCTATTTTCTCTAATAAACTAATTAATTCTTGTTGCATCTTCTCCTTATAAGCCTTATCTACAGCTGAAGATGTAGTATCTGTATTCTTTTGTATTTCATCACCACCTATTGCCACTACATTAGCAGTTCCACTGTCACTTCCCTTTGGACTATTGTCCTTTGTAAACATACTTCCTACTATTAATAATAAAACTCCAACTAAAAATACTATGGCTAAATTTGTTAATAAATTAGAATTTATCACCTTTGGCTTTTTACCACTTTCTCCTATAGTATTTTTAGAATCTTTATCTTGCTGTTTGCTCTCACCTCCTTTTCCCTTAAAAATATCTTCAAATATTTTTTTAAGATTGTTTGACACTTTTATCCCCCCAAACTTCTATATAAAATTTATGTTTAATTATTATTAAGTTTGTATACATATATATTTTCCTCATCTATATCGTAAGTAGAGCTAATAAAATTTCTAACCTCCATTGATTTTTTATCTGTTGAAGAATCTTGATTGTCTACTTGAACTGACTCATCACCGATTTGTACCTTTTTCACCCTTTCCACTGAACCATCATTAATTCCTATCTCAATTCTTTCAATAAGAAAAATGCTGTTTTCATTGTCATAAGCTGCATCTACCTTGGCACTATACCCATCTCCCTTAAAATTTTTCTCTAAATCAGCTACACATTGTTTTTCTAAATTGTTTTTAAACCTTTCTAACGTACTATTTATATTAGCCTGTCTATATTCTTCATAATTTCTCTCACCTTTATCATTGAATACTAAGTCTGCAGATTCTTCAATTATTTTGTTCACTTGTAGCTCTTCATTAAATATTTTTAAAATAGGACTTAATATAACTACAAAAACAATTAATCCAAGAATAAAATTACAATACTTTTTTAATGAATTATCTGGTAATATCATTTGTACTGCTGTAGAAAAAAATATTGCCACACATATGGTTATTATCCACTTTCCTAAAGCTTCTATCATTCCATCACCTACTTTTAACATAAATTAATCTAATATCTACATTAGAATAAATCCTTTACCTGTAGCAGCTATTATAGTAATCATTATAAAAAACATTACACTGACACATATAATGCAAGAACCAAGTAGCATCAAAGATCCTCCTGCAGCATCTATAATATTAGTTACTTTATTATCACTTACTGGTTGCAATAATGCAGAAGTTAGTTTATACATGAATCCCATAACAAAAATCTTTATTATAGGAAGTAAAATTATAGATATAAGAATTACTACCCCTAATAGACTAACTGAGTTTTTCAAAAGTAAGGTGTAGCTAGCTACTGTTGCAAAGGCATCAGATAAAGTTTTACCTACTACAGGTATAAAACTGTCCATGGCAAATTTAGCTGTTTTTGTGGTCACCACATCAAAACTATTTCCTACAATTCCCCTAATTGTTATAATCCCAACGAAAATTGTCAGAAAAATACCTTGAACCCATAGAGCAAACTTTTTAAGTAAACTAGTCAAATTCTTAACATTATATTCATTAGATATGTTATTTACAAAGTCTAGGACAAAACTCATACAAATTATAGGTATGATTATAGAAGAATAAAGCTTAGTTCCTAAGGTGCATACACCCATAATAATTGGGTCCATTACCACAGCTTGACTTACACTTCCTACACTTGCCAGTAACATTATAAGCACCGGCATTAACGCTACCATAAAATCACTTATACTATTTATAACCTGTTGGGTTAATTCCACTCCTATATAAAATCCTCGAGCAATCAGTATAATCATCACTGAGAAACAAGCAAAATATGCTACATTACACAACTTTTCATTGCTAAAGGCATTTTGAAGATTATTTAATAATGCGCAAACTATAGCTATTATGATAAGTTGTCCTATTATTTTAAAAGATACTACTATTTCTTTAAATAAGTATCCTAAAGCCATTTTTAATATCTCTTTTCTTTCTAAGGAGCCTTGTCCATCTTTCATATAGCTTTGTACAAATTCCTTAGGAGACATATCTTTTAGTAATTCAGTTCCAGTATCCAGATTACTTATATAATCATATAGTCCATTTATTTTGCTCATTTGCTCATCATCTATATTTACTTCATCATTACCATAAGCTTTTATAGGAATTAAAAATATGATCATAACTATTAAAACAAATATACTTTTCTTCATATTTACACCTACATTATCTTTAATATTGTTTGCATTACAGCCATTAGTATTGGTATTGCAAGAGTAAGAATTAATATTTTACCAGCAAACTCAACCTTTGATGCAATACTACTCTCACCAGCATCCCTACAAATTTCACTACAAAAGGATGATAAATATGCAATACCTAAAATTTTAAATACTGTATCCAAGTACACTATGTCTATATTAGCTTTATTTGATAAGGTTTGAAGGAAATTTACTATTATGGTTAGCTTGCTAACTAAAAACATAAATACTATTATGCCTGCTATTAAGCTAATTAAAAGTGCAATATCCGGTCTTTCCCTTTTTACCATTATCACAATAAGAAGAGTTATTAGTGCAAAGGATACTATTTTGATAATATCCATAGTTTCCTCCTAAAAGTAAAATAAAGTTTGTATTGCATTGAATAGCTTTGAAACCAAACTAATCACTAATATTAGTATTATTACTATTCCTGCTAAATTACTAATAACTGCGTATTCCTTTTTCCCTCCACTATCTAAAACCTTATCTAAAACTATCATTACTATTCCAACTATACCGATTTTTACTATTATACTTATATCTAACAAAATCCACACGCCTCCTTACATTAAAATAATTCCTATCATGGCACCGAAGGAAAACCCCAGGTATCTATACATCTTCACGTTTTTATCAATGTTATATTCGGCATTCTTAATTGCTTTTCCCAAATTTTCTAGAGTTAGTGCAAACATATCATTATGTCCTTCTATATCCATTTCACCTAAACTTTTAGTAAAATCTAAAAATATACCTATGTCATCTTTTGTTAAGGATAATTTGTCCACTCTTTTATCTAGGCTATGAATAAAACAACTATTTACATCACATTCTTCGCTGCTAATAATTAATTCTGATGCCTCCTTAAAAATTCCAGCTATGGGTTCTTCACATTTTTCATAGACCTTATTAAGAGCCTCTGGAAGTAATGCATGGGTAAAATTTATTTCATTCTTTAATACATATACGCCTCGCTGAAATTCCTTTAACTCCCTAACTCTTTTTTTAAATTTTTCTCCATAGGAAAATCCTAAAATAGTAGATGAAACTACTATGAGAATAAAACCTATTACTTTTATCATTTATTACCACCCCCTTACTTTCTCACCTTTTGTAAAATCATATATATATTCTATGGTTGCAATGCCACACTTATTACTTAAAATTACAGCTCTTTGAAAAACTTTATTTTCTAAAATTTCTTTAAATACTGGTCTATTATAGAGATCCTTTTCACTAAACCCGTGGATAGTAGTTATTACATTTACACCTGAATTTAATGCTGCCACAATACTCTCCATATCTTTATAGGTACCTATTTCGTCACATACTATAAGATGAGGAGCCATACTTCTAATGGCCATGATTATTCCTTGACTTTTCGGGCAGTTATCCAATATATCTGTCCTAATGCCTACATCCATTTGAGGAACCCCTCTATAACATGCTCCAATTTCACTTCTTTCATCAATAATAGCTACATTTTTGCCACTTAACCCATATCTTGATAATCCATTAGATATCTCCCTTGATAAATCTCGCAATATAGTTGTTTTCCCACATTTAGGTGGAGATATTATTATAGTGTTTAATATAGAATTATCTTTAATGATAAAAGGTAAGATTCCATCACTACATCCCTTTACCTCTCTAGCAATACGTATATTAATTGAAGATATGTGTTTTATAGTCTTAAGAGAGTTTTCTTCTAAAACACAGGTACCACAAATTCCAACTCTGTGACCACCTTGAATAGTTATATATCCTTGTTTGATTTCTTCCTCAAAGGCGTATATGGAGTAGCTACTTATCTTTTGAATAATTATCTTTATGTCCTCTAGTTTTGTATTATAACTTGTTCTTATCTCCTTATTATTGCTTATAAATATAAGCGGTTTGTTAACCTTTAATCTAATTTCTTGTAGTTTTCCACCATGGTCACAGTTTATAACTTCAGTTCTAATAGAAGGAGATAGTATATCCAAAACATCTTTAGTAATCATGCAACTCACCCTTTCTTACTTAATTGTTATTACCTTTCATAGATAATTATTACTATAATATTTTTATTTTTTTTATTTTTTGCAAAAAATAAGTGCTTCATATAATGAANNTTCATTATATGAAGCACTTATTAAAAACAGTATGTTTTCATATGTCTCTGCAACCTATTAAATATGTATTCATAGAGCAAACAAAAACTAGCCTTCAATTATGAAAGCTAGCTCAATATGGACTAAACTCTTTCCATATATTCTCCTGATCTAGTATCAACTCTGATTGTGTCTCCTTCATTTACAAATAGAGGAACTGGAACTATTGCCCCTGTTTCTACTGTAGCTGGTTTTAACACGTTAGTTGCAGTATTTCCTTTAACTGCTGGTTCAGTGTTTGTAATTAATAGTTCAACGAAGTTTGGAGCTTCTACTGAGAAAGCTTCACCCTTGTAGAATTTAATTATTGCAAACATGTTTTCTTTTAAGAACTTTATAGCTTCTTCTACTTTATCGTAGTTTAAAGGAATTTGCTCGAAAGTTTCTTGATCCATGAAGTAGTATAACTCTCCATCAGAATAAAGATACTGCATTTCTTTTCTCTCTATTACTGCTTCTTGGAATTTAGCAGTTGGGTTGAAAGTTGTTTCTGTAACCGCTCCAGTTATAGCATTTTTTAATTTAGTTCTAACGAAGGCAGCACCCTTACCTGGTTTAACATGTAAAAATTCTACAACAGTGTAAACTTGTCCACCATCTTCAAAAGTTGTTCCTTTTCTTAAATCTCCAGCTGATATCATAATGTAACCTCCCAATATATAATAGCCTTTGTTAATAAAATTATTATAACCTATTTAAAGCACTTTAATACCTTATGTAGTTATTAATATGCATACTAAATTTTAGTAATAAATTAATTACCTAATTTAATAATTATAATTACTTACATTTACATTAACAATGATATTTTATCAAAACTATGTATTCTTTGCAAACAAATTATACCTTCATATTAAGAAACTTGCAATAAAAGTTTAAATATATTATTAAAAATACATATTATATCCATATATTCATATCTATTATATACATTTTGATAGATTTAAAACCCAGGAACAATAGCTCCTTTATAATTATCTTCGATGTATTTTTTTACTTCTTCAGAAGTGGCTGCCTTTGTTAAAGCTCTTATTTTATCCTTTTCTTTATCTTCAGTTCTAACAGCAATTATATTTGCATATGGACTATCTGTACCTTCAATTACTAAGGCATCTTTTAAAGGGTTAAGTCCTCCCTCTAAAGCGTAGTTAGTATTTATTACTGCTAATTCTACATCTTGTAGAACCCTTGGTAACTGTTCTGCATCTAGCTCTGTTATCTTAACATTTTTAGGATTTGAAGTAATATCTTTTGCAGTTACTAGATCCCCCTCTGAAATTTCAATTACTCCATTTTTAGCTAAAAGTTTTAAGGCTCTTGCCCCATTAGATGGATCGTTAGGAATTGCTATTTCCGCACCATCTTTAATAGCCCCTATATCATCTAATTTTTCTGAATATACTCCCATTGGTTCTAGGTGTACCTTTGTTGTATAAGAAAGATCGTAAGATTTTTCTTTTACTGTAGCTTCTAAAAAAGGTACATGCTGAAAATAATTTGCATCTATTTCACCTTCTTCAAGGGCAGTATTAGGTAGTACATAATCTGAAAATTCTACTACTTCTACTTTATATCCTTGATTCTCCAATATTGGCTTTATAGCATTTTCCACTATAGCTTTATGCGGCTCTGGAGATACTCCTATAGCTATAGCCTTATCTTCACCCTTAGCCTCTGAGCCTGCTTTTCCCTTAGAACCACAGCCTACTAAAGTCACCCCTAAAGCTAATGTTAACGTTAAACTTAATAATTTCTTTACTGATCTTTTCATGTATATATTCCTCCTTGATTATAAATTTCTAAACTTAAATTTTGAATACTAGCTTAGTTTCTTATATATGTAGTTTCCTAAGCTTTGAATAAATTGAACAAATATAATTAAAACTACCACTGTAAATATCATAATTGGAGTATTAAATCTATTATATCCATAGGTTATAGCTGCTGCTCCAAGACCGCCTCCACCAATAGAACCAGCCATGGCAGAATATCCTATAATGCTTATAATAGTTAAAGTAAGACCTGAAGCAATAGATGGTAAGGCTTCTTTTATCATTATTTTAAATATTATTTGAGTCTTAGTAGCTCCTAAGGATTGAGCTGCTTCTATAACTCCTTTATCTACTTCCTTTAAAGAAGTTTCAATAATTCTTGCAACAAAAGGCGCTGCAGCTATAGTTAAAGGTACTATGGCCGCTGTAGTTCCTATGGATTTACCTACAATAACTCTAGTAACAGGAACTACTACCACCATCAATATTACGAAAGGTAAACTTCTTAAAGTATTTATAACCCCATCTAATATTTTATATAAGTATTTATTTTCCATAGGACCTTCTTTGGTTGTTAGTATTAAAGCTATGGCTAAAACCATACCAATAATTACTGCAAAGATCGTAGATATCACTACCATTATTAAAGTTTCTATTAGTGCACTACTAAGGATCCCTATAATTGCTTCTGCTGTCATAACTATAACACCTCCCATTGGAATTTATTCTTTTCTAAGTAACTAGTAACAACTTCCTTCCACTGTTCATCAACTCTTATGACTAATGATCCCAATACATTATCTCTAAATCTTTCTAGCTTGCCCCATACAATAGAAAAATTTACATTCAAATCTCTAGCCATGTTAGTTATAAATGAATTTTCACTTTTATTTGCCGGAAAATATATCTTAATATTGACTCCATCTTGAAATAAAATTTCTTCTTCTTCTCCTAAGAATTTTCTTAGAGAATATCCTGGTCTTAAGAACAGTTCATCTACATTTCCTTCAACTTTAACTTCTCCGCCTTCTACAAGCACTATTCGCTGGCATATAGACTTTACTACTTCCATCTGATGGGTAACCATTACTATGGTAATCCCCATTTCTTTATTAATTTTAGATAACAGCTCTAATATGTCCTTTGTAGTTTTAGGATCCAGTGCTGAGGTTGCTTCATCACAGAGTAATATTTTAGGTTCTAAAGCTAAAGCTCTTGCAATTGCTACTCTTTGCTTTTCTCCGCCACTTAACTCTTTAGGCATAGACTTTATCTTGTGGGATAATCCAACAATTTTCAACAATTCTTCTACCTTTTTTTCTATATGCTCTTTATCATATCCCCATAGTTGTAATGGTAATGCTACGTTATTATATACATTAGACCTTTTAAGTAAGTTAAAATTTTGAAATATCATTCCAACATTTTTTCTAAACTCTCTAATATCTCTTTCTGTCATAGAGGAAACTTCTTTTCCCATAACTTTCAAACTGCCTTCATCATAACCTTCTAATCCATTTATACATCTTAACATGGTAGATTTTCCTGCTCCACTGTGACCTATAATTCCATATACTTGTCCCTCTTCTATGGTAAATGATACATTCTTTAGAACTTTTAAACTCTCAAAACTCTTATTGATATGTGATACCTCTATCATCATCTAGCACCGTCCTTTACTGTAGATATCCTATTTACTTTAAATCTAGATTTAATTATTTTGAGTAAAAATAAAAGCACTAGAGAATAAATCTCTAGTGCATAAAACTTCATGCATGCCAATTCATTCTCTTATCTTTCAGCTCAAAAAAGCTGCAGGATTTAGCACCATGACGCACATATAAAGATATATGATTCAATATATATACACAGGTTGCTGGGTTTCAAAGGGCCAGTCCCTCCACCGCTCGTGATAAGACAATATTTACTTTTACCTTGGCACTAATTATACATAACAATAAATAAATAGTCAACATAAAAACACCAAAATTTTTAGATTTTTTTGAATACAAGAATAAAGGTACAAATATCTTCTTCAACCACCAAAGAGTTAATTTCTTTTATTTCATCCATCTTACCTAAATCACTAAGTAAATTTTTAAAAGTAGTAAAATCCCCCTTACACTTGATAGTTACTTCACCCCAAGAGTCATAAACAACAATGTTATTTAAAGAAATATCATTATAACTTCTTAATCTATTTAAAAATTCTCCAAGTTTAAACTCTTCCTTTTTATTTTCTTCTACAATGTTACTTACAACTAAATTTCTATGATTTTTAGCATTATTTAAATTTATTTGTGTTTTACCATAAGCTATTAAGAGTATTATAGTTGCTACAACTATAGTAATATTAATTAATTTGTATTTTCTAGTATCCATTAATCTTTACCTTAGCTGTAAAATATAGCTCTTCCTTCTCTTGAAGAATAGATGAAACTTCAACTATTGAAAACTTTTCTTCTAAAATTTTAATACACATTGAATAATCTTCCTTATCTTTAATCTTTATATTAAATCCTATATTATTGTCATCTATATTCATAGAATTTATCTTAAGATCTTCCTTTGAAATTATTTCATAAATATAGTTATATGCAAAGGTTGTGATACTTTTTCTGTCATTATTTAATTCTATGTTTTTGTTATACTGCACTTTACCTACAATATTTAATCTCTTATAATGATTCCCTAATATTCCCATGGAAATAATTATAAATAATATAGAGAAATATATCAAAGTCCTTATTATATTTTTCTTATAGATGTACCTTAAACTCTCTATATACCATTGAGGATAATATCCTTCTTTCATTGTCTCCCTCCCTTTCATAAATTAAGAATTTACAGGAAAACTCCTTTTCATCTCATATAAATTAGCGACCTTAACCTTTTCCTTTTTCTCATTTGTAATGATGTAAATTCCCTTATTGTTATGTTCTTCCCCATTAATCTCTCTCAAAAATGCTAAGATTTCTATATTTACATTTTCTTTGCTTCCATTTATAACTCTATTTGCTCTTATAGTTCCATTTTCTACTTCAATGATATAAACATACCTATTTCTATATATTATTAAAGTGAATTCTCCATTTTTTATCTTTTTGTTGTATTTATTTGTATATAACTGTTGTATCGGTATTACAGAGTTTATATTTGCCCCTAAGAACAATTCTCGATTCATTAAAAGCGAATCCTTTACATTTATGCAGAATATGGCTACCTCTAATTTTCCTCTTTTATTCCTAATAATTTCATAATTAAAGATTATATTTTCTATATCATAAAAAATTTTTATTACCTGGTTTTTAACAATTAAATCTAGTTTAATTTTATTTACTTTAGGCACAAAAATATTATGTACAAATATCTCTTCTCCTTCTAAAATTATGTCCAAATTAAGCTTTCTTAAATTTTCCTCAGCTGCAACATCACTGTCTTTATAATTTTTCTTACTGCAATATGTGCAGTAAAAATTCTTATCCTTTTTTAAATATTTAATCTTTTCTTTTACAAACTTTATTTCTTCTTCATTTATTTCAATTATGCACCTTTTCTTCATAACTTTCCCTTCTACTGTACTAAATTCCCCTTAAAAATATATTTAATTTTACTACCATTAATATCTATACTGAACCTATAAACTCTATTTAACCCATTAATCTGAAAATACTTATTGCTTAAATCATAGGTTATATAACTATTATCATAGGTGATTAGTTTTTCACCAGCTTTCCTTTCAAAGTATTTCTCTGGAGTCTCTGTATTTATAGTTTCTATATTTTCTAATACATAACTATTAAAACTAGCTATTAAGTGCTCCTTATAGCTATGATCCTTATTTTCTTTCAAGTTATATTCCACATAATTTTTAATATACGAATTTCTATTAATAAAGGATTTCATAGAATAACATATAGTAAGGGAAATAATCATTCCTACAATTACTACATAAGTTAATATCCATCCCCTATGAATTTTTCTATATTTGTTTAACCATATTTTATATTTTACCAATTGCTCTCTCTCCACTAATTCCTTTATCCGTAACTATTTTAATGAATAGAACCTTACCATTTTGCCTAACTTTAAATTCTCTCACATCATATAAAAGAGGCTGATTGGTATGGCCTACTCCATGTTTATTCTTGAAAAAGAACCTAAGTTCATTCCCATCTAAAGAAATATAACTTTCTCCTACAGTTGTAGGTATAATTATATCCCCTTCTCTTAAAAAACATCCTTCACCTCTATAATTAACATAATTCTCTATATACATAAGTGCTTCATAAATCCCAGTAATTTCACTAGAATAATATACGTTTTCCTTATAGCTTTTCATCCAAATACTATAACTGCTAATAATAACTGTAATTATTAAGGAGGAAATGCTTAAAGCCGCTATTAATTCTAATATAGTAACACCTTTAGCTTTTCTCATAATTACCCTTGTAGAATACATAATTTATTTCCTTTCCATCTTGAAACCTATATAAAACCTCTATTTTTATAATTTCTTTACCAGTTTCTTCAGTTCCCATTAACATTATAATTGGGTATTGCTTTACTTCATCCTTTATAATATATTTTATATTTATACTACCTAAAGCTTCTTCTGATAAATCACTAGTATTTATGAATCTAGTTTTTCCAACTATAGCTTCTTTAATATCACCATAATCCATATTACATAAAATCAGTTTTTTAACTGCATCTATCTGGAAAGTGGCCTTCATTTCCTTTTGCTCTTCTTCTTCACATCTTCCCATTACACCATAAAAAGTAAGTGCTCCTATGAGAATGGTAGATATAATTAACATGCTAATTATAGTTTCTAACAGTGTAATTCCTTTATTTTTGCTTACTAACATAATCTGTTCCTACCTTTATGGTTATAACTTCTCTATGTCCCTCTGAATCATATATATTTATAGACCTTCCCATAGATGTATTTCCGTCAATATCTAATGGTATAGTTATACTAGCATCATTAGATATATGTATCCGTAGTGAATCTGGTAATAGATAACTGTGTACTTTTGTAGTTCCATGATATAGTTTTAATTCTCTACTTTGGATAACTAATCTAAAGAGTATCCTATTATCATAATTATTTCTTGCATACATCTTACAGCTATTTATAAACTCAATTGTGCCATTAACCCCCTGTTCCATTTCCATGGCTAACTTCTTTTCCTCATAGGAGTTTAAATGAGGATATATTATAAATGAACATATAGATAATATACCTAATACCACTATTAGTTCTATTAGAGTAAATCCATTTTTCTTCATAGCTTTCTACCTTAATACCTTTTAAAACTTTGTATTGTACATATTAAACAATGGAATCATAATTGCAATTATGATAGACCCTATAAATAGACCTACAAAGACTATCAGTAGCGGCTCTATTAAAGATGTGATACTATCTAATTTTCCTTCAAGTTCTTCTTCGAAAACTTCATTACAACATTGCAACACCTCTTCAATACTTCCATTAATTTCTCCTATATATATTGTTGATAAAAAATAATTCGAAAAAATATCACACCGCTTAAGGCCCTCATAAAGGCTATCACCTCTTTCTAATCCTTCTATACATCTATTTAACCTCTCCTTAATATAAATGGCATTTTCACAATTTCTCAGTAAAATTAAAGAAGATTTTATATCAATACCACTACCTATCATCATTGAAAGAGCCATAGTAAATTTACAACAAAATCTATTTTTCTCTAAATTTTTCGTTAGTGGATTTTTATATTTTAAATTATAGGTTATCCCTTTCCCCTTTAGATAAATATGTATAAAGCTTATGCCAATAAAAATCCCTATGCCCATTGGTAGTACAAGTATACCTAGACTATTTATAACTCTAGATAATCCTAAATAAAATCTAGTTATATAAGGGAGTTTCATATTTTCTATATCCATAGAATTAAAAAATGCAGGTACTAACTTGTAAATAGCAATTAACCCCATAATTAATACAAATATAAATAATCCTATAGGATAAATACTTACGCTAATAATTTTCTTTCGCCTTTTATATTCCTTCATATAGTACTTTTCCATGAAAGTTAGAATCTGCTGCAATCTACCACTTTCTTCCCCAAAATGAATTAGTGTTATAAAAAATTCGGGAAATACATTTTTAAATTTCTCTAAGCTTTCTGAAAAAGATAAACCACTTTTTATATTGTTTATAACTTTATTTAGAATTTCACATAACCTTTTATCCCCTAAATGCTCTTCTAATAATTTCAAAGCATTAACTAAAGGAATTCCCGCCTTTAAATTATTCTTTAAATTTCTGCAAAAAGTAGATAAATTTTTTTCTGAAATCCTTCTTTTAAACAAATATGTATTTTCTTTATGCAACTCTTTATATTTAATACAATATATTTCTTCCTCTTCTAATCTCTCCATTAAACTCCAATGATCTTCTACTATAACTTTTCCTGATACAATTTTCCCCTTTACATTTATCCCCTTATACTTATACTCCATAATCCACTCCTAAGGCTTTTTCAATATTATAAACCTGCATATTTCCATAATACTCTTCCACAGAAGTACTTCCCTCTACAACTAATTCCTTAAAATATTCATTCATAGTAATCATTCCCTCTTCAATAGCTATGTTTCTTAATATATCACTATCCCCACTATCCATAGAATCCTTTAATCTCTTTCCCATAATCATAATCTCATAGGCTACAGTTCTTCCTCTGTATCCAGTGCTATTACATTTAATACATCCAGTTCCTCTATAGCCTTCTTCAACCCTATCCGTGGCTAGAAGCTTCTTTTCTTCCTTGGATAATTTATATTTCACCTTACACTTTTCACATATTAATCTTGTTAACCTTTGAGCAATTACAAGAACAAGAGAACTTTTAATTATATCTCCATCTATCCCCATGTTAGTTAGTCTATTTATAGCACTGCTAGCATCGTTAGTATGCAAGGTAGTTAAAACTAAGTGACCTGTTAAAGATGCTCTTATAGCTACTTCAGCAGTTTCCCTATCTATAATTTCACCCACCATTATTACATCAGGATCCTGTCTTAACACTGCCTTTAATATATTTCCATAGGTAGCACTACCTTCTCCTATGGAAACTTGATTAATCCCCTCAACTTCACACTCCACCGGCTTTTCTACAGTGACTATATTCCTAGTTTCTTCGTTCAACTCATTTATCATAGAATATAAAGTAGTAGTTTTACCACTTCCTGTAGGACCTGTAATTATAATTAAACCTTGTTTAAACTTTAATATATTTTTTAAGATTCGATAATCTTTAGGTGTAAAACCCAGCTTATTTATATTTAACAAAGGTGCATTTCTTTGTAATATTCTTATTACAAATTTTTCTCCGTGAACAGTAGGCATTGTAGATATTCTTAAATCATAAATATGTTCCTTTACTTTAAGATTTATCTCTCCATCTTCTGGAGTGTATTTATTAGTAATATCCATATTTGCCATAACCTTTATTCTTGTGGCTATAACCTCATAAAGACTCTTAGGTAAAGTACTAAAAACATTTAAAACTCCATCTATTCTATATCTTACAGTAATTGTATCCTTCCATGGTTCTATATGGATATCACTTGCACCTTTTTCGATACCTTCTCTAAAAATCGAATCCACTAAAGAAATAATGGGTCCTTTTACTTCTTTATCAAGCTCCTTTTTAGGATACTCTTCACCTTTAAGTCCCTTAACTATTTGCTTTCTATAAATTTCTTCATAATATTTATCTAAATAAATCTTAAATTGATCTATAGTACATAAGTTAAATATAACTTTTTTCTTTAAAATAAATCTTAATCTATTAATTTCTTCATTGGAATGCTCCGTAAAGGTAGCTAAATAAATCTCATTATTTTTTATGTCATAAGGTAAAATGCTATACTCTTCACACACTTCCTTGGAAAGCATTGACATAGCCTTCGTATTTATTGCTATTGAATCTAAATCTATTTTGTTGATCACCAGTTTATCTCCTTAAACATATTAAAAATATAATCTTCTTTTATCACAACTATGATTATTACCATTTATTTCAAATATAATTCTATAAATAAATAAAAAAGGGTTTATATTAAAACAAATTTATAAATTGTTTCAATATAAACCCTTAATGGTTCACTTATACTGCTATTTCACCCTTAAATACATTCTCCGCTGGCCCCGTCATCATTATTCCATCCTCAGTTATTTCTATAGTTAAAATACCTCCTGGAGCCATAACCTTCACAGATTTATCTACTAAATTTAATTTATTGCAAACCACCACCGATGAACAACATCCTGTTCCACAGGCAAGGGTTGGCCCTGCTCCTCTTTCCCAGGTATTAACCTTTATTTCCCCTCTATTCACAACTCTACAAAAGTTAACATTGGTCCCCTGTGGAAATAATTCATGGGTTTCTATGGCTGCACCTTCTTCAACCTTAAACCCTCCCTCTTCAGTTAATAAAACAGTATGAGGAACTCCAAGTAATAATGAAGTTATATTATAGCTTTTTCCATTGGCACTGATATCTTTTTTAATAATTTCTTCCTCTCCTAAGGCAGGAATAAACTTTGGATTAAAACTCTCTCTTCCCATATTTATCTTAACAGCTTTTACCTTATTATCTTCTATGAATAGATGACAAACCTTTATACCATCTCCTGTTTCTACGGTAAACTCACTTTTTCTTACTATGTTATTTTCATATACGTATTTTGCAAAGCATCTTATTCCATTTCCACACATACCAGCATAGGAACCATCACTATTTATTATTATCATTTGAATATCAGCAATTTTACTCCTTCTTACTACTAATATCCCATCTCCTCCTATGCCAAAATTTCTATCACACAACTTTTTAGCTAAAGTACCTAAATCATTGTGTTTTATTTCTATATCTTCAAAAACAACAAAATTATTTCCAGCCCCCTGCATCTTTGTAAATTTTAAAACTTCCATAATATTCTCCTTTTAAAAATAATTCTTAAGTATAACAGCTCTTATAGATTCATAATTAATTGTCTTAGGTAACTCTGCCTTTACCTTGCTGACCTTATCATAGCCAACTCTTTCACAAACTTCCATGATAATTTTTTCTTCATCTTGGTTAAAAAACTTATTTAAAGGAATAGTAAACTTAGGTCTTCCATACTCCTCTATATACTCTGTAACATATCCAAGTATAGTTGAAATTGATACCTCAATCTCTTCAGCAATATCCTCAATTGCAAAGTCTTCATTTAACATGTCTAAAGCTATTTCCTTATTCTTTCTTTCATCTCCATCTATAACTAATCTTTTTTTCTTTTTTTCTTCCCATATAGGAGTTATTCCTTCTTCTTCTATATATGTATTTACTGCTTCTATTAAAGTCACTCCATATTTTTCTATCTTCTTAGGCCCCATACCTCCTATATCCTTTAACTCTTCTAAGGTTTTAGGATACCTTCCACTTATCTCTTTTAGAGTATTTTTTGCTATGATATTCTGTTCCATAGCACCTTCTATCCTGCCTAACTCCCTTCGCACTAAAACTAACCTTTCAAATAGCTTTTTATCAGTATTTACATAAAAATCCCCTGATTCCTCATTAATACTGCTAACTTCCTCTGATTTAGTTACACTAACTTCTTCATAGCTTTTGTCAGAGTTACCCTTTTCCTTAACAGTTAGATTGTTAGCTTCAACATACTCTATAATAGCACCTTGAAATTCCTTTCCATACTTACTATACTTAGTTTCTCCCACTCCAGATATCTCTAAAAACTCCTCCTTATTTGTAGGGTGCTTAACACTCATTTCCCTAAGGGTTCCATCACTAAAAATTATATATGGAGGAATTCCAGCAGCCTTTGCCATGTTATATCTAAGTTCTCTTAATATATCAAAGAGTTCATTTCTTACCTCTGCATTAACTTTCACTTTAAATTCTTTAAAGTGAACTACTTCCTGACCCCTAAGTACTTCCATAGACTTATTATTTAATGCAAGGACAGGATAAGTTCCTTCAACTTGATTTATATACCCATGAGAAATTAATGTGTTTATAAAAGTTTTTAGGTTTTCACTTGAATAATCCTTCATTATTCCATAGGTAGATAGCTCTTGAAAATTAAACTGTGTAACCTTTTTATTTTTTGAACCTCTAAGTACATCTATAAGCATAGTTGCACCATAGTTTCGTTTCATCCTATATATACAAGATAGTACCTTTTGAGCATCTACAGTTTTATCAACTATCTCTCCCTGATTTAAACAATTACTACAATTTTTACAGTCATCTTCATAACTTTCTCCAAAGTAATTTAAAATATATTTTCTATAACAATCATTACTATAAACAAAATCCACCATCTGCTGAAGTGCTTTATACTGATTGTTTTTTCTCTCTGGATTTTCTATACTCATCTCTATTAAATACTTTTGAACATGGATATCTCCAGGAGAAAATAATAATATACACTGACTCTTCTCACCATCTCTACCAGCTCTTCCAATCTCTTGGTAATAACCTTCTATATTTTTAGGCATATTATAGTGAACCACATATCTTATATTAGACTTATCTATTCCCATACCAAAGGCATTAGTTGCCACCATAATCTTAACTCTATCATAAATAAAATCTTCTTGATTCTCTTTTCTTTCCTCGTCAGATAAACCCGCATGATATCTAGCTATATTATAACCTTTAGTAGAAAGGTCCCTATAAATATTATCTACTTCCTTTCTAGTTGCTCCATATATAATACCAGAGTTTTCTTTATTGTCTTCCATAAATTTAAGAAGATATTTCTTCTTATTCTCAGACTTAACTATATTTATAGACAAGTTTTCTCTATCAAAGCCAGTAATAAATATTTTAGGACTTTGAAGTCTTAGAAGCTTTACTATATCTTGCCTTACTTCTTTAGAAGCTGTAGCAGTAAAAGCTGTAACTATAGGTCTCACCATAAGCCTTTCTATAAAACCTGCAATTCTTTTATAGCTAGCTCTAAAATCATGACCCCATTGAGATACACAATGGGCCTCATCTATAGCTATCTGACTAATAGGTATCCTAGAAATTACATTGTAAAATTCTATATTATCTAATCTCTCAGGGGCTATATAAAGTATTTTATATTTTTCTTCCTTTATTCCATCTAAAACTTCCTTGAAATCTTTACTGCTTAAGGAGCTATTAATATAGCTACAAGGTATACCCATGTCCTTAAGTGCATCTACTTGATCCTTCATAAGGGAAATTAAAGGTGAAATTACTATAGTTAATCCCTGAAGGATTAAAGCAGGCACTTGATAACATATAGACTTACCACTACCTGTAGACATTATAGTAAGTGCATCCTCTCCCTTTAAAATAGATTCTATAACTGGCTGTTGACCTGGTCTAAAGCTTTTATATCCATAATATTTTTCTAAAATTTCTTTCATTGCTTCTTTCAAAACTACACATCCCTTAGCTTGTTTAATTTAGTAAATTTATCTCAAGTTTAATTAAATCATATCCTTTTGTAAAAAGGTTTTTATCATACATACATAAGCATCATGACCTATTATAAGTGATTCTTCATTAAAATCAAAATGAGGATTATGATGTGGTGCCACAATAGAAGATGGAATTATAAAATACATTCCCTTTCCCCCTTGCTTTTCCACCTCTTCTAACATATAAGTTATATCCTCAGAGGCTCCAAAGGAAAATTCTTCGATAATTTCTATAGGTAAACTTCTAAGATTTTTTATTACTATCTTAGAAAATTCATTATCGAGGCTATTATATGCCCTTGCAGAACCAACTACTCTTATATTATATTCTACATTGTAAGAAATTGCTGCACCCTTAACTACACGACAAACCATATCCATTATTCTATCATTAATTTCATTAGTATCTCCTCTAGTTTCAAGCTCTAAAACTGCTTTATCTGCTATAACATTTTTTCCAGTTCCTCCATGAAAAGTTCCCACATTAAGTCTTCCTACTCCTTTTCCAAATTGCACTTGACTATGAAGATTTAAAATACAGCTGGCTCCTGCTAAAAGAGCATTTCTTCCCTCTTCTGGACAAAGACCTGCATGGGCAGATTTACCTAAGAACTCTACCTCCACTTTATTAGTGGCAAGCAAATTTTTAACTTTAACAGCTATGGCATTATTTTTATTAATAAAACCAATGTGACCAGAAAATAAATAATCTACATCTTTTAAAACTCCAGCTTCTACCATAGATTTAGCCCCTCTAACCTCTTCCTCTGCCGGTTGAAATATGAGCTTAATTTTTCCTGTTAATTTTTCTTTCATTTCTACAATAGTATTTGCAAGCTGAAGGCCCATAGCTATATGAGCATCGTGGCCACAACAATGACATACTCCTGGATTTTTAGAAGAAAATCCTTCTTTAAAAGGTCTATGATTCTCCTTGGCTTCTTCAACCTTAAGACCATCTATATCAAATCTAAAGGCCATGGTAGGACCCGGAACTCCTGTATCCATAGTTGCTACTACCCCAGTATAGCCTTCTAGAATTTCATCTACATTAAAGGACTTGTTTTTAATTACTTCACTACACCCTAGCCTATGATTAGTAAGTATTTCCTCATCAGCCATCCCCATTGGATTACTATGTATTTCCTTACCATATTGTAGATTATACCCAAGTTTTTTCAAGTAATCCATTATTTTTATGGTGGTTTCAAATTCTAACCACCCAGCTTCTGCACATCTATGAAATTCCCTTCTTAAGTTAATGATACTTCCACTTAATTCCATTTGTATCCACCCTGCCTTTGTAATTTTTTCTATATATTCAACTCTTATGTAAATTCATTCTTATTACTTCTTAAGCAACTACAGTTCCTTTAACTTAAATACTCCTCAAATGCCATATTACTTTTATTATATCATCTTCAATTAAGGAAATTATCCTTGTCCTAACTTATTTTGTATTTTATTTATAAAATAATAGTGATATACTGTAAAATATATGCTTAAATGAAAGGATGATTTATATGGCACTAGATGGATTATATTTGCGCTCTCTAGCCAATGAAATAAAAAATACTCTAATAAGCAGTAGAATAGATAAAATAACCCAACCTGAAAAGGATGAAATAGTACTGAGCTTTAAAATAAATAGGAAACCCGTTAGACTACTGCTAAATGCTAACGCTTCTTATCCTAGAATAAACTTTATAGATTACTCTAAGGAGAGTCCACTTAAGGCACCTGTATTTTGTATGGTTTTAAGAAAATATCTAAATACTGCAGTTTTAAAAAATGTTACTCAATTAAATAATGACAGAATTCTACTTTTAGATTTTGAAAGTAGTGATGAATTAGGCTTTAACAGTATATATACCCTGATAATTGAAATCATGGGTAGACACAGTAATATTACTTTGATAAGAAAAAGAGATGGACTCATCATGGATTCCATAAAACATATTACACCAGATATAAATAGCTATAGAGTACTCTATCCTGGTATTGAATATGTATATCCTCCTGAAAGTAATAAACTTGATATATTCAACACTACCTTTGAATCATTTCAAGAAAAAACTTTAAGTCTCTATGAGGATGAAGAACTAAATGAAAAATTCTTTACTAGAGTTTTAGATGGAGTAAGTAATCCTATAGCTAAAGAGATTTCTTTTAGGCTAAATATAAGAAATATTCCTTTAAGTAAAAATAACCTAAAGGAAATCTATGAATTCTTAATAGAGTTTTTCGCTAAAACCAAAGATAATAATTATGACCTTTATAGCTATTCCATAAATGATGAACTAAAAGATTTCCACTGTATAAAGCTAGAGCATATTTTAGATGATGGTGGACAATGTGAAGAATATTCTTCTCCTAGTAGTCTTCTAGAAAGCTTCTATCATGCAAAGGATAAAATAAATAGACTTCAAAGTAAAAGTCATGATATGCAAAAGCTAGTTATAAATAACATAGACAGAGTTGAAAAAAAATTAAACATTTTAAAGAAAACTTTAATTGAATGTGAAGAAAAGCAAAAATATAATCTATATGGAGAGCTTATAACTGCAAATATTTATAATATTAAAAAAGGTGATAAAGAGGTTGAAGCATTAAATTACTATTGTGAGGAAGAAGAATATATTAAAATTCCTTTAGATATAAATAAAACCCCTTCTGAAAATGCTCAAAAGTATTTTAAAAAATATAATAAATTAAAAGCTGCAGAAGAAAATGCATATATCCAAATAGAATTAGCTGAAGAAGAGGATGAATATCTTCAATCAGTACTTAGTAATATTGAAAATGCTGATAACTATAAAGATTTAGAAGATATAAAAAATGAGTTAGTGGAAACTGGCTATATTGCTTTCAAAAAGTCTATGAAAAGTAAAAAGACTAAGGCTTCAAAACCACTCCACTTCATATCTAGTGATGGCATTGATATATATGTAGGTAAAAACAATCTAGAAAATGATTATTTAACTCTGAAGTTTGCTCATAACAATGATATTTGGCTTCACATAAAAAATATCCCAGGTTCCCATGTAATCATTAAAAACCATGGAGATGTACCTGATTCCACCCTTCTTGAAGCTGCTACCTTAGCCGCCTTCTATAGCAAGGGTAAAAACTCTACAAAGGTACCTATAGACTACACAGAAATTAGAAATGTTAAAAAAATGGCTAAAGGAAAGCCTGGTATGGTAACCTACTCCACAAACAAAACCATCTATGTAGATCCTATAAAACTTGATTTAAAGCAAGTTTAAAACAAAGACTATCTCAAAACTTTTTGAGATAGTCTTTAATTTATTTCTTCGGATTATATTGATAGTAATAACACTGAATTCTTCCATTATAAAGTTTCCTGTTTTTATCAGCTTTTTTTCCAAATACTTTTTGAAAGTCATCATAGGATGTTAGTACATAGCAAGACCAATCCTCTAGTCCTGCATACACATTAGAAAAAGTTTTGTAGAGATACTTAACCTCATCTTCATCTAAAAGTCTCTCTCCATAAGGTGGATTAGTTATTATCATACCACCTTTTTTTCTATTTCTTACATCCTTCATATCAAGTCTTTGGAAGTTAACATACTTCTCTACACCTGCTTTTTTAGCATTATCCATGGCAGTTCTAAGGACTCTTCCATCTATATCGGAGCCTTGAATAACGAAGTCCTTTTTATTAACACTTCTTTTTGCTCCTTCACGTACCTGCTCCCAAATTTCTTTGTCAAAAGTAGGCCAAGTTTCACTTACAAAGTGTCTATTAACTCCTGGTGCTATGTTTTTAGCTATCAGTGCAGCTTCTATAGGTATAGTTCCTGATCCACAAAATGGGTCTATTAAAAGCTCATCTCCATTGAATTTGGCTATCAAAACTAAGGCTGCTGCTAAGGTCTCCTTCAAAGGAGCCATTCCTGCATTTTCCCTATATCCCCTCTTATGAAGTCCTACTCCAGAGGTATCTACTGCAAGGGTTACCTTATCCTTTAGAATTCCAACTTCTATCTTATATACTGGTCCATCTTCACTAAACCAATTGGTATCATATTTTTCTTTCATTTTTTCTACTACAGCTTTTTTTACTATACCTTGACAGTCAGGTACACTATGCAAGGTAGATTTAACAGATTTTCCTATAACATGCATTTTACCATCTATAGGTATTAAGCTACCCCAATCAACTTTTTTAGTTCCTTGAAATAATTCTTCAAAGGAGGTAGCTTCAAATTCTGCCATTTCTAGAAAAACTCTCTCTGCAGTTCTTAAATGAATATTACAGATAGCAACATCCATTTCATCTCCTTCAAAGGTTATCTTTCCATTTTCTATTTTTAAGTCTTCATATCCTAAATTCTTTAGCTCCTTGCCTGTAATAGCCTCTATACCAAAGGTAGTGGTTACAATTATTTTATACATAAATTTTTTCTCCTAATTATTCTCGTATAGACTTACAGAGTCCACTCCATCTTTTTCTACTAG
Organism: Clostridium sp. UBA5988; assembly: GCF_002435615.1. Taxonomy (NCBI): domain Bacteria; kingdom Bacillati; phylum Bacillota; class Clostridia; order Eubacteriales; family Clostridiaceae; genus Clostridium; species Clostridium sp. UBA5988. The sequence goes on from NZ_DJBA01000022.1 coordinate 93,274, forward strand.
TTCAACAGATATATCCTCTTTTCTTGAAGTTGGTATGTTTTTCCCCACATAATCAGCTCTTATTGGTAGCTCTCTATGACCTCTATCTACAAGTACAGCTAGCTGAATCATTTCAGGTCTTCCTCTATCTATGATTGCATCTATTGCCGCTCTTACACTTCTTCCTGTAAATAAAACATCATCCACTAAAATTATTCTCTTACCAGTTATGTCTACACCTAATTCTATACTATTATGTTCCTTTAAGTTTTCGGGTTTTTTTAGGTCGTCTCTATATTTAGTTATATCTACACTACCTACTTCTACCTCTTCACCTTCAAACATGTTGATCAGTTCAGCAATTCTATTAGCTAGTGGCACTCCTCTACTTTTAATTCCTAATATAACTAAGTTTTCTGTACCCTTGTTTTTTTCTATAATTTCATGAGAAATTCTCGTGAGAGTTCTCTTAATTGCTTTATCGTCCATAAGTACTGATTTCAGTTCCATAACAATACCTCCCTAAACTTCTTTTCTTAATTTATCTAATATATCCTGAAAATATTCTGGAAGTTGTGAATCAAATTCCATATACTCTCCTGTGGTAGGATGTATAAAGCCTAAATTTTTTGCATGAAGTGCTTGACCTTGCAATTTAAACTTCTGTTTTTTATATCCATATACTTGATCTCCAATTAGTGGATGATGTAAATGAGCCATATGAACTCTAATTTGATGTGTTCTACCTGTTTCTAATCTACATTCCACCAAGGTATTACTTTTAAATCGCTCCAACACTTTATAATTAGTAATGGCTTCTTTTCCATCCTTAACTACAGCCATCTTTATTCTCTCTATAGGATGTCTTCCTATATTGGTTCTAACAGTACCTTCTTCCTCCTTTACTATACCTTCTACTATGGCATAGTAAGTTCTCTTCATGGAGTGATCCTTTAGCTGCATAGCTAATGAATTATGAGATTTATCATTTTTAGCAACTACTAATACCCCTGAAGTATCTTTATCAATTCTGTGTACAATACCAGGTCTTATAACTCCGTTTATACCTGATAAGTCCTTACAATGATGAAGAAGACCATTAACAAGGGTTCCAGTATAATTTCCTGGGGCTGGATGGACTACCATGTCCTGTGGCTTATTTATTACTATAACATCACTGTCCTCATAAATTATATCTAAAGGGATATCTTCAGCCTCTACTTGAAGCTCCACTGGCTCAGCTAGTTCTACTTGAACCCGATCCCCTACTTTTAATTTGTAATTACTTTTCCTTATCTGTCCATTAACTTTCACTTGTTGTTTTTCAATAATTCCCTGGACAAAAGATCTAGACATATCTACATCATTTTCACTTATAAATAAGTCAAGTCTCTTCCCTACATTTTCTTCTTCTATAGTATAATTTTTAAAATCCATTAAATCTCATCCTTCAGTATACATATTAATAGAAAAAATGTTCCTATACAAACTAGCATATCAGCCACATTAAAGGTTGGAAAATAATATACATCCCTATAATGAACCATAATAAAATCCACCACATATTTATAACTTATTCTATCTATAAGATTACCTACTGCTCCTGCAATTATCATAGCAATAGATACATATACTAATTTAAACTTAGGCTTATACTTCAATAAATAGAATATCATTCCTATAACTACAACTATAGTAATAACAATAAATAACCACTGCTTATTTTGAAGCATTCCAAAGGCAGCTCCACGGTTTTCTAAATAATCAAGAGTAAAGAAATCCTTAATTACAGTTAATCCTTCTGAACCCTTTAAGGTACCTATAGCCCACCATTTTGTTCCTCTATCTATTATTAGACCTAAAACTACTATTATTATTCCTAAAGTCAAAACCACTCCCCCTTATCTTTACTCGGATAAAATATTTTTAATGGCATTAGACTTATTTATAATTCTTTTTAAATTTTCTACATTAATAGTTTGTCTTGCATCTGATACAGAATTATCAGGATTTACATGACTTTCTATAATTAATCCGTCTGCACCAGCTGCCATAGCAGCTAAACTCATAGCTTCAACTAACTCGCGTCTCCCAGTTCCATGACTAGGGTCCACAATAACAGGAAGTCTATAATTTTCCTTAATCACTGCTACAGAGTTTAAATCCAAGGTATTTCTAGTAGTAGTCTCAAAGGTTCTTACTCCCCTTTCACAAAGCACTACTTGATCATTACCTTCCTTTAAAATATATTCAGCTGCATAAATCCATTCAGCTACAGTAGCACTTATCCCTCTCTTTAGAAGTACAGGTACTTTAAGCTTTCCTAATTCCTTCAAAAATGTATAGTTATACATATTTCTAGAACCAACCTGTATCATATCTACATAAGGAAGAGAAATTTCTATATCTCTAGCATCCATTACCTCAGATACTACTGGCAAGCCAAATTCATTTCCCACTTCTTTAAGTATTTTTAGTCCCTCTATACCGAGACCTTGAAAATCATAGGGAGATGTTCTAGGCTTGAAGGCACCTGCTCTCATCATATGTGCTCCCTGGTCCTTCAAGGCTCTTCCTATCTTTATCATTTTATCATAGTTTTCCACTGCACATGGTCCAGATATGAACACTAAGTCATCTCCACCTATGATCACATCCTTAACCTGTACTGTAATTTTTTCTCCACTATTTTTTTCTGCAAGTATTCTTTTCATATAATATCACCTTATAAAGTTTTTAACATAGAACGCAATATAGTATTTGAATTTTTAACTGATATTGCTTTGAATTTTTCATAATCCATATGTGCTCCATTATTAGCATTGTCAGAAATTGATCGTATTATAACAAAAGGTTTGTTATTAAGATAAGCAGCATGAGCTATACTTGCTCCTTCCATCTCGCAAGATAGGGCATTAAACTCACTTTTTAACCATCTTATCTTCTCTATATCAGCTATAAATTGATCTCCAGATACTATTCTACCAGTGAAAATATTTATATCTTTTATACCTTCACAAGCACTTTGGGCTTTTTCTACTAATCCCTTATCACATTTAAAGTCAAAGACTTCCATATTAGGAACTTGACCTGGTCTATCTCCAAATTTAGTTGTGTCCATATCATGCTCCACTAAATCTGTAGCAATAACCACATCTCCTGGATATATATCTTCTCCAATACCACCAGCTATACCAACATTTATAACTGCATCCACATTGAAGTCGTCAACTAAAATTTGTGTACACACTGCTGCATTTACCTTACCTATTCCACTTCTAACTATTACAACATCCTTACCATAAATATTTCCATGATTAAATGTCATCATTGCTCTTGTAACTTTTTTCTTTATTTCCATATCAGCTATTAGAGAGCTTACTTCCTCTTCCATAGCTCCTATAATTCCTATTCTCATGCTAAAATCTCCTCTTTCTTCCTAGGTATAAATAATTCTAGGTACTTTTCTTTAATATAATTTAAGTCGCCAATTATGTTAATACATGTTCAAGTATAAATTTTCACATTAATTGGGTATAACTACATCTATTATAATATACATGTTCCGGGATATGTCAATAGCTTTCAGTAGATAAAAAAATCTCACCCTAAAGTGAGATTTCTTACCTACCAATCATATTCACCAAAAATTACATAATATATGTAAATAAAATTTCAGTATTACTTATCTACAAAAAAGCTTTTTATATCTTCTAATTCAGCTGTATTATATTCAAAGCTTTCTACATCTTTTTCTGAAGCAACTTCTAGTGCTGGCTCATGTACCTTCTCTTCCATTACAGTTGAAATATTATAATTTTTATCAAAATCTTTTTCTAGAGCTTCAAACATTTCCATTTGTGTAACTATAAAGTTTCTAAACTTGCTCCTAAACTTAGCAAATTCCTGCTTTGTTCTATCGAATTCATCATTGATATTTAAAACATCAGTGTGAGCTTTATCTAAAATTCTTTTAGCACTTTCATTTGCATTTTTAATTATAAGTTCAGCTTCTGATTGAGAACTTTGCTTTGCCTGTTCTGCTGCATTTTGTGCTAATAACAAAGTGCTTTGAATAGTAGTTTCCATCTTTGCATAATGATCTAATTTATCTTGAAAAACATCTAATTTTTCCTTTAAAATAGCATTTTCCTTATACACGGTTTCATAATCCTCAGAAATTTGTTCTAAAAATTCATCCACCTCATCCATGTTATATCCTCTCATGGCTTTTTTAAAATCTTTGTTCATAATGTCCATAGCTGTCATCTTCATATCCTTCACCCCGCATTAAATATATTTACCTATTAATAATTTAATTCGTCCCTTACTAGTTTCTCCTTCAATTGAATTAATTTTATACTTTCCAAATCCCCTTATGGTAATAGTATCCTTCATTTCTATTAATTTATCCTTTCTATTACATTTAAGATAATTTAATAATACAGAACCATTACTTATAAGATCTGTGCCCTTAGCCCTAGACATATTGCAAATACTAGGTACCACATTATCTAGTCTAAGGGATGTAACCATTATAATTTTTTCTTCAAATTCAATCTTTGGGATATCTTCACTATTTATATCTATTCTATCAATAGTGCACGGACAACTTCCAATAGTAGTTAAATTATCTTGAACATATTGAGAAACTGACCTTGTCATTGGAACAAAGCATGCATCTCCTTTTACTACTAAGTCTCCAAATAAGCTTCTCTTAACTCCCAAAGCCATCATAGAGCCTAAATAATCTTTATGCTTAAGATCTTTAAACTTTGATTTATTTTTTATCTTAACAACATGAATATCATAGTCCAGAGTTTCATATGTATTAGTAGAAAAACATAACATCTTTCTCTCGCAATCCGCAAACACACCAGTACCATGAACAAAAACCCCAAGTTTACTTTGGCTTTTCTTTATATTCACATAGATATCCGGAGTCACAAACTCCTTTGTATATATAGGAATTCCTATATTCTTACATAGTTCTATATCCTCATATATACTTGAAATATAATTTTTATCGTGGTCTTTAAATATATCTAAAAATGCCTTCTTATCCATAGCTTTCCTCTAATTCATTATATATTATTATATTAATTATAATTCCTCTTTATACTGTTCATGTTTTTCAAGCTATATTCTACCACTCAAATATATAAAAAATTAACCACGTAATACTTTACTAAGTTCGAGTACTAGACTTATTTGAAGGAACTAAAAATTCCTTTGTTTGTAAGCTCATTTTTTAATTCATTACTAACTTCAATATTAGATGGAGTTAATATAAATACTCCCTTTTCTACAGGTTGAAGTCCTCCCTCTAATGCGTAAATAGCTCCTATTAGGAAATCAAGTATTCTTTGACCTTCCTTAGACTCTACTCCATTTAAGTTAACAATAACAATTCTTCTAGACTTTAAATTGTCTACAATAATTTTCCCCTCATCATAATTTGAAGGTTTACTAATTACAACCTTTGAGGATGATGCAGTATGAATATTAACTATTTTATTTTGCTTTTTGCTTACGAAAGGTTCAATTTCAATCTCCTCTTCACCTTCATCATAGTTTTCTTCCCTATTCTCTAATAATTCTTCATCATCTTCTTCATCAAATCCCATCATTCTACTTATTCCTTTGAAAAATTCCATAATAAAACCTTCCTCCTACTTTAATTTGTTATAATCTCTTTTTCCAAAAACCCCTTCACCAATTCGAATCATATTTGATCCTACTTTTAAAGCTTCTTTATAATCTCCACTCATTCCCATAGATAAAATCTCCATGGTAATATTTTTATAGCTTTTAGTTTTCAGGGTATCAAATACTTCTTTAGTCTTAGTAAAATAGTAATTACAACTTTCAGTATCTCCTTTTGGAATAGTAGCCATAATACCTTTCACCTTGACGTTTTTACACTGTTCACAAGCATTTATAAGTTCATCTAAATCTTCCATCATAATCCCAGTTTTAGACTCTTCTCTACCTATATTAATTTGAATTAATACATTTGCAATAAGTTCTTTACTTGAAAATTGTTTTTCAATCTCCTGTAAAAGTCTAACACTATCTAAAGAATGTATTAAATAAACTCGTCCAACTAAATATTTAACCTTATTTCTTTGAAGATGACCTATTAAGTGCCATCTAATATCCTTAGGTAAGATCTCTTGCTTTTCCATTAACTCTTGAACTTTATTCTCTCCAAAATTTCTTTCCCCTAAGTCATATACTTTTTGTATTTCAGCTATAGATCTAGTTTTTGATACTGAAATTAATGTCACTTCTTCTGGCAACTCATTCTTCAATTTTATAAAATTTTCTTCAATAGACAATTTTATTCCTCCCGTCTCATATACAAACTCTAGCTTATAATGGAAAATATATGCCCATATATTTTATTCTCGATATAATCTAAAAAACCTTTAATATTATTAATTTTTTCTAGTTTTTTTATTTTAATTTTAGATACTCACTTTTTAACTGTCCATTATAGGCTGGCAACTTCTCATCATAAACTGATTCAATATCTACATAACAACTTCTTACCTTTAAACTCTTAAGATGATTTTGTTGATTTTCAAGAAAACTTTTTATTACATCCTGATTTCCAATAGCTGTGATATAAAAAGGAGCTATTACTTTTATACCATCTAACTCTATGGTTGCTCCAGCACAAAGTTCAGCTGTTGAACCTATTATTCTATATCCATTAATAGCTATTGCCTCTGCTCCTGCAGCTCTTAAATCATTAACAACCATTGTTAAATCCGTATCATGAATTAACATATAAAGGGGTACATCTTGCCCTAAAATTGTAGCTTCCGGTGCATCATTTAGAGTAATCTTTATACCATTTCCCACCACTGGAAGCAAACCTAATGCAAGTTTATTTTTGTTTATCTCTTCAATCATCTCTTTTCTAACTTCATCCTCAGATATACTACTTCTTTCATATTTATTAATTTTATCATTAATTTCAACATATTGGTCTTCTAAATTACTTATTTCATTTTGTAACTTTGTCCTACTATCATATGCCTTTTGATACTGCTCTACATCTAAAAATTTAGCTTTTCCTCCTAAATTTACATTCATAGCTATTAAAATACCAATTATAATGGTAGCTATAAGTAAAAATATATTAGCTTCATTAACTCGCATTTAATTATCTCCTTAATGATGTGTTTTTATTCTATCCATCAATAACCTTCTTATAACAGCAAAGTTTGTAAATATCCTCTGTCCAAATATTATAATTGCTGCAATATATACAGGTATACCTAACTTATCACCTAGATAAACCATTCCTGCTGCTAAAAATGCATTTCCAAAGAATCCTGATATAAATATATCTGGTCTAAAATCCTTATTTAAGGTAGCTCTAATAGCACCAAAAGTGGAGTCTATACAAGCAAATATTGCAACAGATATATATGGTGATAATTTAAGTGGAAAATTTATGTTAAAAGCTATTCCTAATATAATTCCTATTATAAGTCCTATTAATGCAATCATTTCATCACTCCTACTTTTAGTTTTCTTGTACTTCTTTTATGTGTTCATAGTTTACTGGTATACTTGCCTTTTTAATTTTAATATTATCCTTTGTTTCCGATGTAACCTCACAGATTCTTTTTACTCTATTAGGAATGAACCATCCCATAGCCCCTTCTAATATGGTCCTATTTCCTATAGCTTTTATAACTATACGCTCCTGTTGTGAAATTCTTTCACCATTAATTCTAATACTATTTCCTGCTATCCTTATACTGCTGTTTCCAATAAGTCTTATATCATTTATAGATACAGCTTCAGCACCTGCAGCATATAATTCATTAACAATATACAGTAATTCATAATCTTGTATAGGATCATCTTCTACTTGTGGAGTGAATAAACTAGTTTTAGGATCAATATATATTGTAATACCTGGCCCCTCAACATTAGTTAATCCAGCTCTAAGTCTAGTATTATTTAGCTCTTCAAGGAGCCTTTGATTCTTTGTATCTTCTGTTGCTTCTTTTTCGTATTCAGCCGCCTTCACCTCTAGTTCCTCAACAGCCTTTTCCAATTCTTCCTTTTGCTTTTTCAATTGTTCATTTTCTAAGTATATTTCTGGATTTTGTGAACCCTCAACTTTATCTGTACTTTGCTCTCCTATAGTATTAAGTTGAGTAATTATAACAAATCCAAACATTAAAAATATAAGTCCGGTACATAGCTTGGAAATAATACTTTTCACTTACCCTACCTCCCAATAAAATCTTTCTTGAACTATGATGCTTTTACCATTTAATCTTTTGAACTATTTTTCCTTATAAATAACTGGATTACCTTCAAAACTTACATCCACATATCCCTTCATCTCTCCAAGGGTCCCACTTTCTATTATGCTAAACCCCCTAGCAACTTTACTATTAACTTTATCAACAGTTCCAAGTTTCATGTATAAATTATTTACGTATAATTTTAAGTCTACAAAGTCATTAACTTCTAATTTTATTATGTTATATTTTTTAAACAAACTATTTTCATTTAAAAATTTATGAATATTGCAAATTCCCTTTATTTTATCTTCGTCTATATTTTTAATCTGTTCACCTATTTTTAAACATGTTTCATCAATTCCTTCAATCCTTAAAGCTTCTATGCCTTCAATGGACTCCTTCTTTTCCAAAACCACACCCTTATCATCAATCACATAGAAACCTCCTGATATTTCTGTATAGAAAGCAATCTTTCTCTCATTAATAGCAATAGAGAGTTTGTTAGGATATTTTCTAATAATGGTTGCTTCTAATATGTAAGGGTTTTTCTCTAGCTCTTTTTCTATTTTTTTTGTTTTTATCTTAAATATATTGGTACCATTTTGAAGTTTTGTAGTTGTTTTGACACCGTCTTCAGATAAATTTACCAACCCACTAACTAAAATCTCTGATAAATTAAAAGTAGGTAAAGTTAAAGCCAAAGTTATTAGAATAGAAATCATTACTACAAGTAGTAACATGGTCTTTTTTAATTTAATTATTTTTTTCTTTCGCTTTAATATCTCTTGTTTATTATCTATTATATAATTACCATAACTCTGTTTAGTTTTTTTTGCCACATTTTCACCACCAAATTACAATATATGAACATGAAAGTAAATTAATACACCTTATATCATACCATTTTTATATTACAAATTCATTACAAAAATATTAAATATTACGGCATATGTTTAATTAACTACAGAACCTTCAAAAAATAATAGGACTGAAGAATACAAAGCATCTTCAGTCCTATTATTTCTATGAAGTTTTTTTATTGTTCTGCCGAGTTATATTAAGAAGTATTCCCATAAATAACATATTAATTACTAAGGAAGACCCTCCATAGCTTATGAATGGTAGAGGAACCCCTGTTACTGGCATAGAGCCTGTAACAACAGCAATATTGATTAAGCTTTGAATAACTACTACAGAAGTTATTCCTGTAGCTAATAGGGAACCGTACATATCCTTTGCCTTAGATGCTGCAATAACTCCCCTCCATAGAAACAGTATAAACAATATAATTATAAAGGCACAGCCTATAAAACCTAGTTCTTCACCTATAACTGACAATATAAAATCATTATGAGGTTCAGGAATATAAAAACACTTTTGTCTTGATTGACCTATTCCAACACCAATAAGTCCTCCAGAACCTAATGCTAAGAGAGATTGTACTAATTGATACCCATCTCCTTGAGAATCACTCCATGGATTAGTAAAACTTAAAAGTCTTCTAAGTCTATATTCCTCTGTTAAAATAAAAACAGCCCCTAAAACTCCTACAGTTCCTATTAATCCTCCCATGTGAATAACTTTAGTTCCAGCTACAAATAACATTATAAGACTAACCACCATGGTAACTGTGGCAATACTAAGATTCTTTTCAAGAAGAATCATCCCTGCTATAAAACCTGCAAATAAAAGGTTAGGCACTACGCCCTTCCAAAACTTTTTTATATTTTGAGGATTGCTTGATATATATTTTGCTACAAAAAGCACTACCACGTACTTTGCAATCTCCGATGGTTGGAAGGATAATGGTCCAAGTCTAATCCAACGCTGAGCTCCCTTTACTGGTGGAAATAAAAATACTAAGCAAAGGGCTATAAATGTAAAGATTATTAAAATTCTTGTATACTTTTTATACTTATGGTAATCGATATTTAATGTGATCATCATTCCAACAAGTCCAAGTCCAGCCCACTGAAGTTGTTTCCATAGAAAGTATTCTGCATCATCATATTTAAAGGCTGAAAAATATGAACTAGCACTATATACCATGACAACTCCCACTGTAACTAACATAATAATTACAGCAAAAAGTAGAAAGTCCACATCTCCCAATTTCATTTTGGGTTTTTTCATATTAAATTCCTCCTACGCCATTTTAATAAGTTAGTGCAAGGAATCCTATTAAACATAGTATAACTGTTATTATGGAAAATACTGCTACTATCTTACTTTCATGCCATCCCTTTAATTCAAAGTGATGATGTAGAGGTGCCATCTTAAATACTCTCTTTCCAGTAAGTTTAAAGGAAGCAACCTGAATAATTACTGAAAGAGTTTCTAATAAATAAACTCCACCTACAATTATTACTATTAGCTCTAGCTTTAATATCATAGCAATGGCTGCAACAGCTCCTCCAAGAGCTAATGAACCACCATCTCCCATGAAAATTTGTGCTGGATAAGAGTTGTACTTTAAGAATCCAAGAATAGCTCCAGCTAGAATTCCACAGAAAATTGCTAAAGTATAATATGCCATGCCAAAACTTACAAGAGCAAAGAAAGTCATAATTAAAAGGGTAATAGAACTACAAAGCCCATCTAATCCATCTGTAAGATTAACCGCATTAGTTACTGCTGCAAAGTATACTACTATAAAAGGTATAAATAGCACTTTTAAATCCCAAGTTACTGTACCTAGGAAAGGTATCATAATATCCGTTCCTATTTTATCCTTAGCATAATATCCAAAGACTATAGATACTATTACTAAAAGCAACATTTTTTGATAACTTTTTAAGCCTTCATTCTTCTTCTTGATTATCTTTAGACCATCATCTAAAAATCCAATAGCTCCAAAGGCAATAAGAGCATAAAGAGCAAGCATTGCTTCATCATGAGGATTTCTAACCATTAATATCATAGTAATACAAGTAGAAATAATAAATATTATTCCTCCCATGGTTGGAGTTCCCTGTTTTTTCAAATGACTTTGTGGTCCATCTTCTCTAATGTTTTGGCCAAATTTCAACTTGTGTAATGCTGGTATTATAAATGGTGCTACTGCAAAAGATATTATAAATGCTACTAAAATAGAATATATTAACTTATTCATATTCCATCCCTCCCTATATATTTTTCTTTTGTAATTCTTTAATTATATTTTCAAATTTCATAGATCTAGATGCCTTTATTAATAAAATATCATCACTTTCAATAGTTTTCTTTAATTCTGTTATTAGCTCCTCCATGGAATTAAAAGCCATAAAATTTTCACTGCCATAGCCCTTTTTAAAGTTCTCATTAAACTCTCCTAGGGTAAATAATAAATCTATGCCCCTTGCCTTTGCATAAGCTCCTACCTGCTCATGCGCTCTAGCAGAATCCTCACCTAGTTCCTTCATAGTTCCAAGGACAGCAATTTTTCTTCCATTATATTGTTTTAAAACCTCTAGAGCAGCCTCCATAGAATCTGGACTTGCATTATAAGCATCATTTATTATAGTATAGTTATCTAAATTTACAACATCCAATCTCATAGATGTAGCCTCTAAATTTTCTATTCCTCCTTGGATTTCTTCATAGGTAACCTTAAGCTCTCTAGCTACAGCTATTGCCAATAATGAATTAAGCACATTATGTTTTCCTGGTACTGGTACTTTTATAGTAGCATTTACATCCTCACCATTTTCCTTAACACCAAACTCTATACTGTCCTTATTTATAATTATTCTACAACCTTTAAAATTATAATCACTATCTATACCAATTTTTACAATTTTATATTTATCTGTGTAATAATTGTGAAGCATATCATTATCTCCATTTATAATTAACACATTTTCTTCTGTAAAATTATTTGCTATTTCTAGTTTAGCTTTTAAAATATTTTCTCTAGTCTTTAAGTTTTCTAGGTGAGATGTACCTATGTTAGTTATGACCCCTATAGATGGTTTTGATACTTTTGCCAAGGTATCAATTTCTCCCAAATCACTCATCCCCATCTCTAAAATTGCAACCTGGTAAGTTTTATCTAATTTAAATATCATCAAAGGAAGGCCAATATCATTATTAAAATTCCCTTGGGTTTTAAACACCTTATATTTTTTGCTAAGAGCTGCTGCCATTAAATCCTTTGTGGATGTCTTACCTGTAGAACCAGTAATTCCTACAACCTTTATATCTAAAGTGCTAATATAGTAGGATGCTAAATCAAGAAGGGCCCTCTTAGTGTCCTTAACTAAAATTATAGATAAATCTTTTTCATCTAAATCTTCATATTGTTCTTTTTCATGTACTATACAAAGTTTTGCTCCACTATCTATAGCTCCCTTTACAAATTTATGACCATCAAAGTTTTCTCCCTTGATTGCTATAAAAATATCTCCCAAAGAGACATTTCTACTATCTATGGTTACATTAGAAAACTCTTCTGTAGCTCCACTAATTAATATTTCTCCGGATATAGCCTCAGCTATTTCCTTTAACCTTATAGTTTCCATCTAAAGCTCCAACTCCTCTATCAATTCTAATACAACTTCCTTTTCATCAAAATGAATAGTTTCATTTTTAAGGATTTGGTAAGTTTCATGTCCTTTTCCTGCAATTACTATAATATCATCTTTTTCCCCGAGGAGTAAGGCTGTTTTTATGGCTTCTCTTCTATTTTCAATAAGTTTATAGTTAGATTTCTCAACCCCAGCCTTAATATCTTCTAATATCATATAAGGATCTTCGCTTCTTGGATTATCAGAGGTTATTATGGCTATATCACTGAGTTCTGTTCCTATTTCACCCATGATAGGTCTTTTGGTTCTATCTCTATCACCTCCACACCCAAAGATACAAATCAACTTCCCTTTAGTAAGTTCTCTAAGATTTTCTAAGATATTTTTTAAGCTATCTGGAGTATGAGAATAATCTCTAATTACTTGAAAACCCAAGTTCATCCCTAAAGTTAAGTTCTCACATCTTCCAGGCACTGTAACCTTAGAAAGGCCTTCAATAATAGTATCCATATCTATACCTTCATCTAAGGCAGCCCCAATACAACCTAGTGCATTATAAACATTATACCTACCAGGTATAGGCAACTGAACTTTATATGTTTTTTCATTTCCTTTTAAATTAAATATAATTCCTGTAGATTCTAAATTAATGTCTGTTCCCTTTAAATCACTTTCTTTTTCAATAGAATAAGTAGTTACTCTTGAATTTATTTTTTCAAGAAGCTTAATTCCATAACTATCATCTACATTTACCACAGAATGTTTACAGATTTTAAACAATTTGCTTTTTGCATTAAAGTAGTTTTCAAAGGTTTTATGGAAATCTAAATGATCTTGAGTTAGATTTGTGAATATCCCTTGTGAAAATTCAATTCCATAAACTCTATCTAAGTCTAAAGAGTGAGATGAAACTTCCATAACACAATAATCTATATCACTGTCCACCATATCCTTAAAAAGCTGTTGCAATTCCAAAGATTCTGGAGTAGTTTTTTCTGTATGAATCTCCTTATTCCCTATATAGTTAGCTATGGTACCTATTAGTCCAACTTTATACCCTTTAGCCTCTAATATTCCTTTTAGCATAAAGGCAGAAGTAGTCTTACCATTGGTACCAGTTATACCTATTATTTTCATCTTTTTACTTGGATTGTTATAAAAGTTTGAAGCTGCTATAGCTAATGCCCTTCTACCATTTTCAACTTTTATAAATGTTATGCCTTCAACAAGAGTCACATCTTTTTCAACCACCACAGTTTTAGCACCATTTTCTATAGCCTTTGATATAAAATTGTGTCCATCTACATTAAATCCTCCTATGGCAAAAAACATATCTCCACATTTTATCTTTCTACTATCATATTGAGGATTATTAATTTCTATACTCTTATCTCCACTTAATACTGTATAGGTTAATCCCTTTAATATCTCTTCTATTTTCACCCTGCTCACATCCTTAAAATACTTTTCTTTCTAATTAAAACATTGTCCAAAATTTAATTTTTATACCTTATAGCATATAAAATCCGGTAGCACAAGTCAACCTGTAACTACCGGATAATCTAATCTACTAAGGTGCCAAGATGGAAGGTTACCGTGGTTCCTTTTTTAATTTCTTGGTTTCCTGCAACACTTTGTTCTACCACTAGACCTTCACCTATAAATTCACTCTTTAATCCTAAATCATCGAAAAGCCTTATGATACTTTCCTTTGTAAATCCTTTTAAATCAGGAATTATAACTGTATCTGTGTTTCCATTACTGCCTCCTGCATATAGGATTATTTCTTTACCTTCCTTAAGAGTAAACCCTGGCTTTGGATTTATATCTGTTATAGTGCCTCCACTACCTTCTACTCTAATAGTTAACCCTGCATCAGTTATTACCTTTTTAGCATCTGCAACTGATAATCCTCTAACCTCAGGAACAATTACATCTGCTTTTAAACTTTCATCAACCTCCATATAGCTTCCATTAGGCTTCATTTCTGTATAATTAAACAAATCATTAAATAACTTTTGTCCAACTGGGGCAGCAATTTGTCCTGCATAGTACCAAGATGGATTTGGTTCATCAATAGATACAAATACTGTATATTTGGGATTATCAGCAGGTGCCATCCCTGCAAAGGATGAAAGATATTTACCATTTGCATATCCACCATTAACAGTGTCTACCTTTTGTGCTGTACCTGTTTTACCAGCAATTCTATATCCATCGATTTTAGCCTTTGATCCTCCGCCAGCACCAACTACTTGTTCTAAATGAGACCTCATTTCAGTCATAGCCTCTGGAGTAAACTGTTGTTGTTTTTCTATTTTATAGGTTTCATCAACTACTAGCTCTTCCTTATCATCATAATGATTTATTTCCTTCATTAAATGAGGTGTTATCAAATATCCACCATTGGCAATTGCATTGAAAGCTCTCATAAATTGAACCCCTGTAGTTGTATTGCTTTGTCCAAAGGATATAGTAGCTAAGTCTGTTACAGATATATCTTTTGTGGCTTTAACTATACCTGCTGATTCACCTGGTAAATCAATTCCTGTTTTATGTCCTAGCCCAAATTTTTCAATATATTCGTTAAGGTTCGCAGCACCTAATCTCTCTCCTAAAATCATAAATCCAACGTTACAAGAATTTTTTAATATTTCTTCAAAGGTTTGAGGACCATGACCTGAAGTCTTCCAACAGTGAATATTTCTTCCTCCAATATTAAGGGAGCCTCCACAATTAAAAGCTTCTCCCTCTGTAAGAATCCCTTTTTCTATAGCCGCCGTAGCTGTAACTACCTTAAAAATAGAACCTGGCTCATAGGCATCACTGACTAATCTATTTCTCCACATCTGCTGAATGTCATCATCTGATGTTCCACCAACCCATGGATTATTAGGATCATAATCTGGCTTATTTGCTAAAGCCAATATTTCTCCTGTATTAGGGTCCATAACCATAATTGATACTGCTTTAGCCTCATTATCTGCCAAGGCCTCTTCAGCTAGTTTTTCTGCAAAGTTTTGTATATTTTCATCAATGGTAGTAACTACGTTTCTTCCATCGATAGGTTCTGTAAATTCTGAGATTGTATATGGTAATCCCTCACTCTTTTGGTCAATTTCAGCAACTTTAATTCCTGGAACTCCAGATAGATACTTATTATAATAAAGCTCTAACCCTGTAAGTCCTTCTCCATCTGAATTAGTATGACCTAATATATGGGCAGCAAAATTACCATTTGGATAATACCTTTTGGTATCAGGTGATATTACTATACCATTTATGTTATTATTTTTACAAAACTCTCTTATGGCATCTGTTGCATCCTTTTCTATTCTTCTCTTTAATATTGCAGAGCCTCTAGGTTTTCCATTGGGAAGAGGATTAGTTAATATGTGTAATACATCAGCCTGTTCTTCTCCAATTATTCCACTTAGAGTTGTTGCAACTTGCTCCATGGTCATTCCATTATTTTCTATATCTTTTCTTAAAGTGTTCAAATCTAAGTCCGCTCTATAAACATTAGCACTTATTGCTAGCTCATTACCATTTCTATCTAATATCTTACCTCTTTTAGCATTTATCCTAACATCACTGGTCCATTGCTGTTTCGCTAAAGACTTATAGGTTGATTCTTCAACAAACATAACATAACCTAATCTTATACTTAATCCTAGAAAAACTAAGAAGGCTAATAGCATAGCTAACATCATTCTCTTTTTCATTAATACCTTATCAACAAAATATTTCTTTGCCACCTACAATTACCTCACTAACTAATTAAATAATAAGTTTTTAATTTTACTTAATAAACTAACCCCTTTTTCTTCATTAGTGCTACTTGTAGCTATCTCTTTAATTGCATTAATATCACAATAGATTGCATTAGTACTCTTTGGTTCAACCATTTTTAATTCTTTAGTGGCAACTTCTTCTATGTAGGAAAAATTGTTAAACTTAAGTAATTTTATTCTCAAATCTTCACTCTCTTCTGCTAGCGTTTGTATCTGCTCTTGAAGAACTATTATTTCCTTTTGATTATTATATATAGCACTGTATCTAGATACAATAATAGCCCCAACTAATCCCGCTGCTACTATACTTCCATTAAGCTTTAAAAATTTTGCTATCTTTTGCTTCCTAATTTTTCTTAATTCTTCTTTACTTGGCCCTTGTTTAGTAGGATTTTTTACCCTTTCTCTAGGTAACGGATTTACCTGAGAAGCTAAAGCTGTATTCCCACTTACCCTATTCTTTCTATTTTCTACTACCATTTTACTACCCCCATCTAGTTTTTAGAACTAAATCTTTTTACATCCCCTTAACTTGGCACTTTTACTTCTTGAATTATTATCAAGTTCTTCCTTAGTAGCTTCTATAGGCTTTTTGTTAATTAATTTAATTATTGGCTTTTTCCCACACACACACATAGGAAGATCCTTAGGACACTTACATGGATCTACTAAATCTCTAAACTTATTTTTTACAATCCTATCTTCTAACGAATGGAATGTAATTATTGCCATAATTCCATCCTTATTTAAAGCTTCTATGCCATCGCCTATAGCCCTATCTAAAATACTCAATTCACTGTTTACTTCTATTCTAATACCTTGAAATGTTCTTTTAGCAGGGTGTCCACCTTCCCTTTTAAACTTGGCAGGTATGCACTCATCTATAATTTTTACAAGTTCAAGGGTAGTTTCAACAGGTTTTACTTTTCTTTTTTCTACTATCCTGCTGGCAATTCTTCTTGAAAACTTCTCCTCCCCAAAATCTCTAAGAATTCTAAAGAGTTCATCCTCACTATATTCATTCACTACATTATAGGCTGAAAAAGCTTCTTCCCTATTCATTCTCATATCTAAAGCTGCTTCCTTCATATAGCTAAAGCCTCTTTCACCTTGATCCAACTGATAAGAGGAAACTCCTAAATCCATTAGTATACCATCAACTTTTTCTATTCCTAAAGACTCTAATATGTCCTTAATATTATAAAAATTATTGTGTACATAGGTAACGTTATTATAATCCTTTAGCTTTTCCTTTGCAGCCTTAAGGGCATCTAAATCTTGGTCTATTCCTATTAACCTTCCCTTTGGTGAAAGTTTCTTTAAAATTTCCTTTGAATGACCTGCTCCACCTAAAGTGCAATCAACATATATACCATCTTCTTTAATATCTAACATTTCTATGCATTCATCTAACATTACTGAAAAGTGTTTAAATTCCATTATATATTCTCCTTTGTTTCGTCTATGGTTTATATAATATAAACTATAGAATCCATTTATACACTTTTCATTGTACCATAAATAATTCTATAAGTTTACATAAATTCCTTTTAAATATTCCATAAATGAAAAACTTTTTTTAAACAAATTTATAAATATATATAAAGAATTTTCAACTAATTTCAAATATATTACATTTATATAATATAATTCCTTATTTTTCTACGGCTTTTTCCCTATTACTCTATATAACTTGTAGAATTATTGAAATTCCCTTTTCTGTAGAGTATAATTTAAAAGAATGAAATTTTTAAGTAATAAGCCACATGGTTTACATAGAAAGGACGAATATTATATGAAATTAGGAATAGTAGGTTTACCTAACGTAGGAAAGAGTACATTATTTAATGCCATTACAAAAGCAGGAGCAGAGTCTGCTAACTATCCATTTTGTACTATAGAGCCAAATGTAGGAGTTGTTAGTGTACCTGACAACCGTCTTGATGTATTACAAAAATTATATAATTCTAAAAAACAAGTACATACTGCCATAGAATTCTATGACATAGCAGGATTAGTTAAAGGAGCAAGTAAAGGTGAAGGACTTGGAAACAAATTTTTATCTCATATAAGAGAAGTAGCTTCAATTGTTCATACTGTTAGATGTTTTAAAGATGATAATGTTGTTCATGTAGAAGGATCTGTATCACCTATAAGAGATATTGAAACTATTAATTTAGAATTAATTTTTTCTGATTTAGAAGTGCTAGAAAGAAGAATGGAAAAATCTATAAAACTAGTACGCTCAGGGGATAAGACTGCAAAAGTTGAATATGCAATTATGGAAAAAATTAAAAAACATTTAGAAGATAATATGCCAGTTAGAACTTTAGAGTTTACAGATGAAGAAGAAGAATTTGTTAAATCTCTTTTCTTAATAACTTCTAAACCTGTATTATATGCATGCAATGTAAGTGAAGAAGACTTAATGGAGTGTGGCGGAGAAAATGAAATGGTAAAAGAAGTAGAAGCCTATGCTGCTAAGGAAAAATCTGAAATTATCATAGTATGCGCTAAATTAGAAGAAGAATTATCTACATTAGATGATGAAGAAAAGAAAGACTTACTTTCAGAATATGGTCTTGAAGAATCAGGTCTTGATAAACTAATCCATGCAAGTTATAAACTTCTTGGTCTAATGAGCTACTTAACTGCTGGTGTTCAAGAGGTAAGAGCTTGGACAATTAAAATAGGTACAAAGGCACCTGCTGCTGCTGGTAAAATTCATACCGACATTGAGCGTGGATTTATCCGTGCTGAGGTAATTTCCTTTGATAAGTTAGTTGAATGTGGTTCTGAAGCTGCAGCTAAAGAAAAAGGATTCTACAGACTTGAAGGAAAAGAATATATAATGCAAGATGGAGATGTAGTAAACTTTAGATTTAATGTATAATTATTTATATTACTACAGGTAATTAAATAGGTATGAGTGAATTTCACTCATACCTATTTTTAACCCTACAATTATAAACATATATAACTATATAAATATATATAAATATGACTATATTACTATATACCTATTTCACTATATACCTATATTACTATATTAATTTTTACATATATAAATATTTATATATGGATATAGTTAACTATATAAATAGTTAACTATTTGTTCTATTCATGGGGGTTTCAAGGAATTCCCACCCTTTATTTACCATCATTTCTTCTCATATTCTATACACTGCTTACTTATTAGTTCCATTATATTATCCATAGTAATTTCTTCACCATCAAATACTAACTCCATGGCATCTTCTACAGTTTCCATAGTATATATTTTAAATTTACCTTCAAAGATTGCTCTCTCAACTTCTCTTGAAAGCACTAAATCATCTTTATTAGATAGAGGAATTACAACTCCCTTTCCTTCCGTATCATCCATGATTTTACACACTTCAAAGAATCCCTCAATTTTTTCATTTACACCACCTATAGGCTGTACTTGACCAAATTGATTTATAGATCCAGTAACTGAAATATTTTGTTTGATAGGAATCTTGCAAAGAGCAGATATTATAGCTAACGCTTCAGCTACTGATGCACTATCACCATCTATAACTCCATATAACTGCTCAAAGCTAAGATTGAAATCTACTGGTAGAGTTTTATATCCTCCATTGATATTATTAATATATCCTTTTAAAATATTAATTCCCTTAGTATGAATTTTACCACTGAGATTAGATTCCCTTTGAGCATCTATGATTTTTCCTTCTCCCTTAAAACAGGTGCAAGTTATTTTAACAGGCTTACCAAAACTTGTATATCCTGTATCAATGACAGAAAGTCCATTAATTTGTCCCACCTTGCTTCCTGAAACATCTATCAACAATTTTTTTTCATCATATAACTCTAGATATTCTCTTTCTATAGGTTCTTTCCTATAAGCAATGTTCTCTATATCATCTCCATCAATAAATTCCCTTGCCCCTTCTGCTGCTTTATAATTAGCTTGTATTATAAGGTTTGATAATTCATCATTGTCGAAATGTATCTTATTTTTGTTTTCTGCCTTTCTAGATAAAAATTTTGCAATTTCTCTTATGCCACTAGATGTTATAGGTTTAATATTATTTTCCTTAGACAATCTATTTATTTCTTTTAACAATACAGTTTTAACCTTATTCTCAGCCTTCAATACTCCCCTATAGTCAGCCCTTGTCTTAAATATTGTTCTGAATTCTTTATCATAGTTATACAATGCGTCATAAATATCATAATCCCCAATTATTATTACTTTAGTATTAATTGGCATAGGTACTGGTTTTAAACTACTTAAAGTAAATAGTTCTATATATCCTCTGTTGTAATCTAAGTCTACTTTTTCTGATATTATAGCTCTTTTCAAATAATAATAAGACTGAGAATTACTAAGTAGACTACTGGCTCTGAGAATTAGACATCCCCCATTAGCTTTTACATAACTACCTGCTCTTATGGATTTTACAGTAGATACATATATATTATTATGATTTTCATAATCTATAGACCCAAAAAGGTTAGATACACTAGGATCTTCTTCAAAGATTACTGGTGGATACTCAATATCTGAATTATCAACAATTACATTTACATCATATTTATATATAATGTCTCTTATAGCTTCTTCATCATCCTCGTAACTTATAGAATAGTTTTCCTCAAGTTCGCCCTTAATCTCAGTAATTAAGTAATGAATATAAGCCTTAGCCTCACTATCATCATTAAATTCTTCTTCTATTACTACATTTAACTCTTCCATTTCTTCTTTAAAAAAGTTATCCATTATCTCTCTAATTCTATTTATTTCATCATTTTTCATATTTCTTAACTTTTCTAATATATCATTAGCATTTATTTTTAACTCATCAACCTTATTTAATATTTTAAATTTATCTTCTTCCTTAAGATTATCGAATTCATCCTCTGTCATTTCTTTTCCGTCAACTAGGGGTATAAATGTAAATCCCTCCCCACTAGTTTTTATATCAAAGCCATAGTCTTTAGAAAGTTTAATTAAATCTCCCACTATTTTGCTACGCCTGTCTTTAATAGTACTAATAAGGTATTCTTTTTCTTTATTATCTACGCCATTATAAAATTTAAATATACTTTCTGCATAAAATTCTTGAATTTTGTCTACTACCTTTTTAAGCTTATTTCCATATCCATTGTTAACAAACAAAGGAACAGGCTCCTTTGCATTTCCTTTTATAACATAACATATATCCTTTGGTGGCTTTCCACCCGTCAATATATGTTTTACATAGCTAATAATATGTTTTACTCTATCCTTACAAAATTCATCAACTAAGTAAATATTATACCCTTCACCATTTAAAAGAAGTGAGGTTTTTATTTTATTATATGCATCCTTATATTGTGGCAATATAAATTCGCCTTCTATTTCTCTATCTTCAACAATTTCAAAATCGTACAAAACTTCACTGGGTTTTAAAACTCTTTTCATACTGTCCTCCCAAATAAAATCATTTAATATATTAATATTCTTATAAAAGGACTTTTGGAACAAAAACATAAAAATTCATATTATAATTTTAAAAAAATCATGATATAATTTTTAAAGATTAAACATAAACTTGTTATAACAACTTAATTATTATATAATAATGATATTGTGTAATATTATACACTTGAATACAGTCAGATATTATACGTAGTTATTTATTCTTCATGTAAAGGAGTTATTCATATGGGATTCAAAGACAAATTATCACAAAGTTATTCTAACGCTTTTATAAATAGATATGGTGATAGAATAACGCAAGTTCAAGGAAGGGCTTTATCTGTTAAAACAGAGGAAAAATCTTTTCTTGGAATTTTAAATACTATTATTGTTACTATTGTAGTAAAACAAGACAGTGCTAGAACTATAGCAACTTGTGTTTATAAGAAAAAGAGATGGTTTAAAAAGCCAGAATTCATTCCTGTATCTCAAGGTCATTCTTTATTAATCCAAGGTTTAAAACCTGATTATTCTAAAAAGAAAAAGAAGAAAAAGAAATTTAAGGACTACATAAGCATAATGAACGTTATGAACCTTACTAATAAGAGAGACTTAGTTCCTGTTGAAGGTGGTCAAAAGAAGATACAGAGAGTAAGACAAGATAGAAGATTTAAATAAGTAATGAAGCTCCCTTAGCTGGGGCGTAATAGTAAAAACTTAACTTATTAGTTAACACAGGATACTACTTGTATCCTGTGTTTTTTTGACATACCTATAAAAAAGATGTACAATTCTAAATTGGTAGTACCAATTTAGAAAGGGATGTTTATATGAAGTATTTTCGTCAATTTGGAATTATTTTGGCAGTAACTTTTATTGGAGAAATATTAAAATATATTATTCCATTACCTATTCCTGCTAGTATATATGGTTTAATTCTCATGCTTGTAATTTTAAAAACAAAAATAATTTCCCTTGAACAAGTGAAGGAAACTGGAACTTTTTTAATAGAAATTATGCCTCTTATGTTTATACCAGCAGCGGTGGGTTTATTAGTTTCTTGGGACGTACTAAAGGATATTTGGATTCCTGTTATTATAATAACTATTTTAACCACAGTTATTGTAATGATAGTTACTGGTAAAGTTACCCAGTTTATCATTAAGCTAGAGAGGATGAATAAAAATTGAAGGATTTATTATGCAATTCAGCATTTTTCGGAGTAGTGGTCAGTATTCTAGGCTATGAAATAGGGTTGTTTTTAAAAAAGAAATTTAATAATGGGATCTTTAATCCCTTACTTATTTCAATTCTTTTTGTAATGGTAGCTTTAGTTATTTTTAAAGTAGATTTTGAAAGTTACAATAATGGAGCAAAATATTTAAGTTATTTACTAACTCCTGCTACAGTATGTCTAGCAATCCCTCTATATGAGCAACTGGATTTATTAAAAAACAATTTTAAAGCTATTATAATAGGAATTTTTTCAGGAGTAGCAGCCAGTCTTATAAGTGTATTTTTATTGGCTTTGCTTTTTCAGTTTACCCATGAACAGTATGTAACCTTGCTTCCAAAATCCATTACCACAGCTATAGGAATGGGAATTTCAGAAGAGCTAAATGGAATTGTCACAATTACAGTAGCTGTTATTATTGTAACTGGTATTATTGGTAATATCCTTGCTGAAGTTATTTGTAAGGTATTTCATATCCATGAACCAATTGCTAAAGGCATTGCCATAGGAACCTCTTCCCATGCCATAGGAACTTCAAAGGCAATGGAAATTGGAGAAATAGAAGGTGCTATGAGCGGTCTTGCAATAGCAGTGGCAGGTTTATTCACAGTAATTGGTGCCTCCATCTTTGCTAATCTTTTATAATTAGGCTCTGCTTAAAATTACAGTGATATATTTGTACAAGCTATTAAATTCTCTCAAACATATATGACTTTAACAAGCTATAAGCATATAAATAGCCAAGGTATCTACAGTGATATGCTTCCCTTATGGCAGACAATTTAAATAACAAAACTGTCTATTATAAGGATGAACATATGAGAAAGTACCTTGGCTATTTTTTTTACTTAAAATATTCTTAATTTCTGTTTCCTACAAAAGTAGCAATGCTATTAATAAAGGATATTATTCCTGAGAAAAATACAATGATTGCCCACTGTCCAATACCTATAGACATGGTATGGAATATACCTTGTAACATAGGAACATATATTACTAATAAAAGTGCTGTCACTGAAATAATAACAGAACCTAGTAGATACATATTGGTAAAAGGATTGATTTCAAAGAGAGAATACTTTTCACTTCTACATTCAAATACGTGAATTAACTGTGAGCAAATTAAAGTTCCAAGGGCTAAAGTTCTACATACTCCTAATCCATATCCATAATACTTACCCGCTAAGAATGCAAGAACTGTACAAACACCAATTAATGCACCTCTAATTAATATCTTTTCTTTTAATCCCCTTGCAAAAACACTTTCGCCTTTTTTTCTTGGCTTTTCATACATTATATTTTTATTTGGTGGGTCTACTCCAAGAGCTATAGCTGGAAGTCCATCAGTAACTAAATTTACAAATAAAATTTGAATTGGAAGCAGTGGTACTTCTAAATAAAACAATGAAGCTAAGAACATAGTCAATACTTCACCTAAGTTACAAGATAATAGATATCTTATAAATTTTCTAATATTATCATATATAACTCTACCTTCTTCTACTGCAGTTACAATAGTAGCAAAGTTATCATCTAATAATATCATAGATGCAGCTTCCTTAGTTACATCTGTTCCTGAAATTCCCATAGCTATTCCAATGTCAGCTTCTTTAATAGCAGGGGCATCATTAACTCCATCCCCAGTCATAGCTACAATATTACCCCTACTTTTAAAAGCCTTTACTATTCTTAATTTATGTTTAGGGCTAACTCTTGCAAATATTCTATAATCATCTATGGACTTTTCAAGTTCCTTATCATTTATTCTATCAAGTTCAGCTCCTGTAATTACTTCCTTGCTTTCATTACATATATTTAGATCTTTTCCTATGGCAAAGGCTGTATTTTTGTGATCACCTGTAATCATAACTGGTCTTATTCCTGCAACCCTGCATTTTAAAACTGCATCCTTTACTTCTTTTCTTGGTGGGTCTATAATTCCAGCTACACCTACAAAAATTAAACCATTCTCCACCTTGTCTCCCTTAATTAAGTTATTCTCTTTATATGCACCTGCAATGCATCTAAGAGCTCTAAAGGACATATCATCAATAAGTTTTTCTACACTTCTTCTATAAGGAATAGTTAATGGTTCTACCCTTCCATTTACTAATATATGTGAACATCTATCAAGTATTCGCTCTGGAGCTCCTTTAACATAACATACATCCTTCTTAGTAGTTACGTCCTTCACAATTACGGTCATCATTTTTCTTGTAGAATCAAAGGGGATATCAAAAATCCTCTCTACTTTACTATTAAATCCTTCTATTTCAGAAACCTTTTTAAAGAAGCCTTTTATTAAAGCAGTCTCCGTTGGGTCTCCCATTAAAGCCTTTTCCATGGAATTAGAAGAATAATTATAGTTACAATCATTACAATATACAAATATCTTTTTTAAAATGTCATGGTCAAAACTTTTGTCTTCATCAATATCATGAATTTTTCCATTATGAAGAAGTGCTGTTACCGTCATTCTATTTTCTGTTAAAGTTCCTGTTTTATCACTACATATTACAGAGGTACATCCTAGAGTTTCCACCGCTGGTAACTTTCTTACTAGGGCATTTCTCTTAAGCATTCTTGATACTCCTAAAGCAAGGGCAACAGTTACTATAGCTGATAACCCTTCCGGAATAGCAGCAACGGCTAAACTAACTCCAGATAAAAACATGTCATATACATTTTCACCTCTATAAATACCTAAAAAGGTTACTACTGCACATATAGTTAAGCAAAGAACTACAAGTACTTTTCCAAGGGAATTTAATCTTTCCTTTAGTGGTGATGGTTCATCTTCTATAGAGTGAAGCATATGAGCTATTCTACCCATTTCTGTATTCATTCCAGTTCCATATACCTTTGCTTTTCCCCTACCTGTCAATACGATAGTTCCCATATATATATTATTATCACTATCCTCTGGATTCTTGTGCACTCCTACGGATTCACCAGTTAGAAGAGATTCATCCATCATAAGATTATTTCCTTCAACTAAAATACTATCAGCAGGTATCCTATCCCCACTTTCTAATATAACCAAATCTCCTGGTACTAGATATATGGAATTAATAACTTCAATTTTTCCATCCCTTATTACCTTAGCAGTAGGTGAGGATAATTTTTTTAACTGTTCTAAGGACTTTTCAGTTTTATATTCTTGAACAAAACCTAAAATTCCATTCATTACTATAATTATTAGGATAGTTATAGCGTCTGCTTTATCCCCCATAAAACCCGATATAACAGTTGCCACCATTAGTATCCAAATAATCAAATCATTAAATTGTGATAAGAATATTTTTATAGGTGACACTTTTTTCTTACTCTGTAACTCATTTAGTCCGTATTCTTTCAGCCTATCTTCTATTTCATTGGTAGATAGCCCTCTATATTCTTTAGCACTCACATTTTTTCCCCCTTACAATTTTTTTATTTATAGTTAGAAATAATCTATCATTAAAATATATGTACCATCCTACCAGTATATGAAAACTTTAACTTTACATAAGGTAAATAAACCTTTAAAATACTAATTATAAATAATAATAGATATTATAAAGGAAGGTTATTCATGGTAAATAAGGTATACATAACAGGTCATAGAAATCCTGACTCTGATTCTATTTGTGCAGCTATTGCTTATTCAGAGTTTAAAAATAAAACCCAACGAATCAATGCTATTCCAATTAGACTAGGGGAAATTAGTAGAGAAACTCAATTTATCCTAGATCACTTTGGAGTTCAGCCACCACAGCTTGTTCAAACTGTAAAACCTCAAATTATAGATTTAAAAATAGATACAGTAGCTCCTATTGCTTCAGACATATCCTTAAAAATGGCTTGGTCTATAATGAAGCAAAAAAACATTAAAACTCTCCCAGTTATATATCCTAATGAAAAATTAGCTGGAATTGTATCTGTATCAAATCTGGCTGCTAGCTATCTAGACATTTGGGATAATTACGTTTTAGCTAAAAGTAAAACAAGTCTAAGTAACATTTTAGAAACTCTATCCGCTAAAATTGTTTACTTATCAGATGAAAACTTAGAACTTAAGGGGAAAGTTGTAGTTTCTATGATGGAACCAAATGATAGAAATTTAATAGAAGCGGAAGATATTTGTATCTGTGGAGACCGTGAGTTAGTTCAAGAATTTGTATTAGATTGTAATGCTAGATTAATGATAATCACTAATAATACAACTCCCTCTGAAAAAATTATTGACCTAGCTAAAGAAAAAGGATGCACTATAATCACTACTCCTTATGACTCTTTTACTGCTGCTAGATTAATACCTCAAAGTATTCCTATAGAATACGTAATGACTAAAAATAATTTAATTACCTTCTCTACTAGTGACTTCATTGAGGAGATTAAAGATATTATGCTAGAAACTAGATATAGAAGTTATCCAGTTTTAGATGAAGATGGTTCCGTAGTTGGAAGCATTTCCAGATATCATTTAATAACCCAACAAAGAAAGAAAGTAATTTTAGTGGATCATAACGAAAAGACTCAGTCTGTAGACGGTCTTGAAGATGCAGACATTTTAGAAATTATCGACCACCATAGAATAGGAGATATTCAAACAGGTCAACCAATATACTTTAGAAATGAGCCTGTAGGAAGTACTTCTACCATAGTTGCTAATATTTTCTTTGAAAATGGAATTAGACCATCTAAGAAAGTAGCTGGATTATTATGTGGCGCTATTATTTCCGATACTCTACTATTAAAATCTCCAACAGCAACTATTGTAGACGAAATCATCCTAAAGAGATTAGCTGAAATAGCAAGTATAGATATAGAAAAATTTGCTCAAGAGATGTTTAAAGCCGGAACTTCATTAGAAGGAAAAAGCTCAAAGGAACTTTTATACCAAGATTTCAAAATCTTTAATATGGGTAATTTTAAAGTAGGTGTTGGACAAATAACAACTACTTATATGGATGGATTTACTCCACTAATTAATGATTTAAAAACTGTAATGAATGAAAAAGCAAATCAAGGAAAGTTTGACCTAATTATTCTTATGGTTACTGACATATTTAAAAGTTCTTCTTTATTCATTGTGTGTGGCGAACACAAAGAAGTATTCTCAAGAGCCTTTAACATTAAATTAAACAATGGAACCGCATATATTGACCAGGTAGTTTCTAGAAAGAAACAAGTTATTCCACCTCTTACAGAGGTTATAAACCAAATTAAGTAATTCTTTAGCTCAAAAGGAGGCTGTCCCTAAAGACAGCCTCCTTTTGTTTACTGTACCACTAATTTGAGAATTGATCCCTTATTAATAATATAAATCCAAAATATAACAAAGAAAATAAAACACACTCCATATATCACAGTTAAAAAATCCTTAACACATAAATCATCAATCTTTCCTTGATACACACCATAACTTTTTAGATAATGTACCCCCTTATCTTCTATGTAGTAAAAATTAACTGATTCTATATATGCAGCAAAAATATAAATGTTTAAAAGTGGATTAGTAAATAGATTTTTTAAAAAATCCCCCTTGAAATTAATTTTAAAGGTTTTATTTCTAATAATATAGACAATATATAAGAACATTCCACCTATTAGAGTTGGAATAATATTTAACACATTTAATATACCATTAATAAACTTTAGACTCTCATCGTCACTGATATAATATATTAATGTATATATTACTCCCCCTCCATTACCTATGATTAGAATATAAATTAAGGGTGCTAAAAAACCACAAATCAATGATTTGCTAATTAAGGATAAAGTATTGTAAAACTCCTTTTTTTCAGTGGATTTTTTAATTACTGTTTTTCTTTCACTATTGCTTATCTCAATAACGAAGAAAGCTACAATAGCATTAATAATCTCCCTATTAGATATAAGACTTATAATTACCCCTATGGTAGGTATAAGTATAAAGTATACCCATTGTAAAACTACTTTGCTTCTTATTTTAGCACTAAATTTCTCATTGACCTTTATTGCTAATCTATGTCTATCAAACTTCCAAAATAATATACTTAGCAAACATCCAAATAAATATCCTACCCCATAATATCACCCCTCCTATTTAAAATTTATCCTTTGTTAATGTTATATTATATGTTTGAAGATATAAAAAAAGAATGAAAAACTATGTCTTTCATTCTTTTCTATTTCCATTACTATCTTAAATTGTTTATCATTCCCCACATATCATCTGCAGTTTTTAATGCAGATGAGCTTAATTGAAAAGCTCTTTGGGCTACAATCATGTCAGTCATCTCCGTAGACATATCTACATTAGAGTTTTCAGTAAACCCTTGATAAATATCCCTATCCGTAGTCTCCATTACAGTAGCTCCTTCTATTGGAACAAATAAGCTTTGTCCTGCAGAAATAAAATCTGTATCCCCTATGGTGTTATAAGTTTTAATATCTCCAACTTTTATAGGTTGTCCATCATTATCTAAGGATAGAGCTCCATTTGCATCTATAGAAAACTTATCTTTAGCAAAGTTTATTGGACCACCTGGCACATTTATCTCATTACCATTAGCATCAGTTATAGATAATCTATATCCATTATTATCTACTAAAATTCCTGAAGCATCCACTTTGAAGTTTCCATTTCTAGTGTAGGCTGCACTTCCATCTTGCTTATATACTTTAAAGAATCCTTCTCCATCTATAGCTAAATCTGTAGATATCTTTGTATTTGTTAAGCTTCCTTGAGTCTTTATTCTAACTTCATTAGTAGATTTAACCCCTGTACCAACATAAAGTTCAGTATTTGCATTCTTAGACCATGGCACTCCAAGTCTCTCTAATGAACTGGTATAAAGGTCTTGGAATGTAGATGTTACTTTTTTATATCCAATAGTACCGGAATTTGCTATATTATTTGATACTAAGTCTAATTTATTCTGTTGTGCCTCCATTGCACTTCTATTGGTGTAAAACATACCGTACATAAACTCACTCCTCAAATTTTTCTTTCTCTATTAATTCTATCTAGCTTTACCTATTTCATTGACAGCCTTATCCAAGGTAGAATCTAAAACCTTTAAAATAGTTGCATTACTTTCAAAGTTTCTCATAACAGTCATCATGTTACTAGTTTCTTGAACTACGCTAACATTAGATCCTTCAAGAGACTTATTAACCACATAAGGATTATTAACAAAGGTAGGATTAACTCCTTCATAAAGGTTATATGTAAATTCATTAAGATTTTCATATTTACCTTGGTTATCCTTTGGAAAATTAACTACAGCTAATCTACCAGCTTCTCGTCCATCCACAGATATATTCCCAATATTGTCTGCAGAAATACTTCCTTCACCTATATATATGGGTGCTAGTCCATTCCCACTCCTACTAAGTACCCTATCTCCATTAGAGGTCACTAAATATCCTGAAGTGTCTACAGCAAAATGACCATCTCTTGTATAGTAATTTGTAGCCCCATTAGCGGTTTGTCTTTGAACTACAAAAAATCCTTCTCCCTGAAGTGCAAAATCAGTTGTTACTCCTGTGTCCTTTATAGTTCCTTGTGAGAAATTAGTGGTTCGATCATTTATTTCTACTCCATTACTCATAGATCCGATGGTTACTCTTTCATTGTTTTTTCCATCTTTGTTAGAAATATATACCTCATCAAAACTCTTCATGGACAATATCTGTGATTTATATCCTGTAGTGTTTATATTTGCTATATTATTCATAATAGCACTTTGATTTTTTTCACTGGTAATTATTCCTGAAGCTACTGTATACAATCCTCTAATCATTGTTTGCACCCGCCTTTATATCAATTTTAATCTGGTCTGGATAGGTCATTCCTAATTTTTTTGCTCTTATTTCAATTTCACCATCGCTAAGTTTATAATCTATTTTTGCAGGGATACTAAAAAATAGTCCTAGTATTATGCCAATGCCTATACCAAATAAAATTTTTCTATCACTTAAAACTTTAATAAACTTTTTTATTTTAAATATAATTCCTTTATTAATAAGACCTCACCCTTTCCTATATTCAGCCGTTGTGCTATGCCTTCTTCACTTAAGCCCTCAGCTAATAAGGCTTTTACCTCTTCTACTTTTAAGCTATTACCCTTTATATCTTTTTTAGGATTACTGTCTTCTTTTTCTTTTTTAGGATTACCGTCTTTTTCTTCTTCTATTATATCATCCATTAATTCATCCATATTTTCTCCTTGAAGAAGAATATCATCATCTAAGGAATCAATCTTATCTACCAAGGTATTTATGTACTCATTATTACTAATATTTTTATCTGAATCATCCCTTTTTCCTAATAATTCATTCTTAATAAATTCATTATGATTTACTTTTTTTAAATCATTTATTTCTCTTTGTAATTCTGTAATTGTTTTAGCAAACTCACTTCTTATTTCAATAAGTCTCATATCTACTTCATCTATATTAGATTCTGCATCTATCATAGCTTTACTAAAGTTATTTTCTTCTTTCATTATAGCCCTTATATTTGTAGCAATTAAAGCCACTCCAATAATAATTAATAAAATATACATATTCTCACCTATCTTCTATGATCTAATATCATATTGGAGTTTCTCAATTTCTTTTCTTAAACTTAAAATAGCTCTACTATGAAGTTGACAAACTCTTGATTCCGATACTTCTAATACTGACCCTATTTGTTTTAGTGTAAGTTTTTCATAGTAATATAGATTTAGTATAAGTCTATCTCTCTCCTTTAGATTATCTAGGCCTCTCCTCAAGTATTCTAGCATCTCTTTTTCTTCCAAAGATTTTTGTGGAGAAGGACTTTTAGTATCCTCTATAGAATTGATTAAAGACATTTCCTCATCATCACCAAATAAAATAGTTTCTAAGGACATCATTGAAATATAGTTTACATAACCTTGTATATCTGTAAGCTCCTTTAAACTTATTTCCATTCTTTCAGCTACTTCAATATCTTTTGGTTCTCTATAAAGCTTATTTTGTAATTCTTCCACTACCTTATTGTATCTATTAAGCTTATCGATGGCTCTTTTTGATATAGGACTATTTTTTCGTATTTCATCTATAATACTTCCATTTATTCTTATGGCAGCATAGGTGGAAAATTTCATACCCTTAGTGTCATCATACTTATTTATAGCATCCATAAGCCCAATCATTCCATAACTTATTAAGTCTTCATATTCAACATATTTATTTTTTCCTACGATAATCTTGGAAGCAATATACTTTACAAGAGGTATATTTTTTTTAATTATTTCTTCTCTAACATCTACATCACAAGCTACAGACACATCATTTCCCTCCTACTTTGTTTTCATTAACTTTCTCATATTCTTAAAAATAAATTGTATTATGTTTTCTCTTACTTTAGCATCAATATATTGAAATTTTACTCCATATACATATTCATTTTTATTTTTAGTTTCATCTCTAACTATTTTACCTAATGCTAATACATCATCGTTACTGATCTTAGTATTCAACATGACTAGTTGTCCTATATTAAGACTTTCCTTTACCTTTATTCTAATACCACCACCACTTAAATCTAAAGTTTGTCCTTCCCTATAATCACAGTTTTCAATATCCCTAAGAACATTTTCATTATACTTATCTATTGGTGAATATTTCATCGCATTTATAAAGGGCAATCTTACATAGTCTCTTCTTTGTACCTTTTCCAATTCACTTTCTCTTTCCAATGTAATCAAGGCTATTTTATCAAATTTTCTTCCTTTCACCTTAGCCTGAAAATTATATATATTACCTTTTCCATCATTATAATTACACTTAACTGCGTCTCCAGTACTTAAGGGATAACTTATGCCATTTAGTATAGGTGTGGCTATAGCTATATATATACCTTCTTCATCAATATCTTGAATTTTTGATTTTGCTAATTCTCGATCTTTTGTATAAATCTCTATTTTATTATTGATTTCCATCATATTATTAGCTTTCATACTCTCCTCCTATGAAAAAATATTAAGCATTTTTTTAAATATACCCTGGATGCTATTGCCCTTATTATAAGATATACCTTCTAACTCCTTTGCAATAGCCTCAATGTTTTCACTTACTTCACTTTTAGGGAAAGACAATACCACTGGTCTTTGCATCCTTACAGCTTGCACTAATTTTTTATCTTCAGCTATGTTTCCTAAATGCACTAGATTAGCTCCTAGAAATCTATTTGCCGAGCTATTTAGTCTATTAAAAGTATCATTTCCTTCTTCCTTACTTAAAACCTTATTAACAATAATTTTTGCTCTATTTTTCACATTATGATTACATATGGTTTTTAATAAGCTATATGCATCCGTTAATGCTGTTGGTTCCGGAGTAGTAACAATAAACACTTCATGACTACACTCTATAAAAGCCATAACTGTTCTATTTATGCCTGCTCCTGTATCAATTAATATATAGTCAAAATCTTTTATTTCTCCTAACTTATTAATTAAAACTTCTCTTTGCGACCTATTTAAGTCATCTAATCTAGAAAGTCCTGTACCTCCACACAAAATTTTTATACCTAAAGGTCCATTTATTACTACCTCATTAACGGATTTATTATTTAATATTATATCAAAAATGGTATATCTAGGTATAGTCCCTATTAAAACATCTACATTGCCCATACCTAAATCTGCATCTAGTACTAAGACCTTTTTCCCTAGTTTTTTAAGAGAGATTGCTAAATTAATTACCATGTTACTCTTACCTACCCCTCCCTTACCGGAAGTTATGGTAAAGATTTTAGTATTATTATTGCTTTCTTCCATAGTATCTTGCTTTTCAAATACCATTTGTCTTAATCTTGAAGCCTGGTCTAACATATACTATTTTCCCCTAACACCAATTTTATTATCTCATCCTCCAATGGTACCTTTATATCATCTGGTACATTCTGGCCTACAGTGATAAATTTAATAGGAACCTGAGTCCTTCTACATATATTTAGTATGGAACCATAAGTTGAAGTCTCATCTAACTTAGTTAGTATTAGTCCCTTGTATCTTATATTAGAAAATCCGTTAGCTATGATGTCCATGTCACCACTCTTAGTAGTAGCACTGACTACTAAATAGGCATTATCAACCTTAGCCCTATCTAGAAAAGCCTTAAGTTCTAATACTTGCATAGTATTTTTACTACTCCTACCAGTAGTATCTAGTAAAATCACATCACAGTCTTTCATTGAGTTTATTGCTTCTTCCATTTCAGTTAATGAAAATACCACCTTAAAATCAATATTCATAATATCTGCATAGGTTTTTAACTGTTCTACTGCTCCTATTCTATAGGTGTCTACAGTAATTAAACCTACCTTTTTCTTTTTTACAAGAGCTAGTTCCCCTGCTAGCTTTGCTATAGTTGTTGTTTTTCCTACTCCTGTAGGACCCACTAAAGCTAGTGTTCCATTTATTTCACTAGAATCTATTTTTATAGTAGCACCAAGTTCCTCTTTAATTCCACTTATGATTTCATCAATGGAGGATACTTGTTTATTTATTTTTATAGTTTCTAATAATTCTTCAACTATATCTTTAGATATATCTAATTCTCTAAGTCTTTCCTTGGCTTCTTTAAAATAAATTTCACTATTACTAGCCTTTTCTTGTTGCAATTCACTTTCTTCTTTGTTTTTGTTATCTGATTCTTCTAATTTAATTTCCTCATTTATAGAATTATTGCTTTCAGTAGAAAAATAGGAATTTATAAGACTCTTCATTGTTTCAACTTCTTGTCTTAGCTCCAATTCATCATTTTTCACTATATCTACTGGTAAAATACTCTTACTGTTTATTTCTTTATCATCCCAACTTAAATCATTAGATTTAGATTCAACAGCTGCGGTTATCTCCACTACTTTAGGAGAAAACAACCCTTTAATACCAGGCTTTCTTATAGCTCTCTGACTTATAATTACAGCATCTTTTCCTAACTCCTTACCTATCTTACTTAATGCTTCCTTCATGGTAGAAGCTACATATTTCTTTATAATCATTAGATAGATACAACTCCTTCGGTCCTTATCTCTACATCATTAGGTATTTCATTTAAAGATAATACTACAATACTTGGAAACACCATTTCTATAAGCTTTCTAAATGCTGGTCTAATTCTTGGAGAAACTAGAATTATAGGTATATTAGTTGGAAAGTGGGTACTTTCTAACATTACCTTAATACTATTAAATATCTCTGTTGTAATATCTGGATTTATTGCTGGGAAAGAACCCTGCATAGATTTTTGAATATTACTTCCTATTAGTTTTTCTATATCTGGAGATATGGTTACTGCTGTAATTCTATGTTCATCATCCACTAGATCATTGCAAATAGTTCTACTTAGTGAAAATCTCACATATTCCGTTAACATTTCAATATCCTTAGTATTTCGTGAATTATCAGCAAGACATTCTAATATAGTTACCATGTCTTTTATAGATACCTTCTCTTTTAAAAGTCCTTGTAAAACCTTTTGAATTTCTCCTATGGTCATAAGGTCTGGTACAAGTTCCTCTACCACAGTAGGATACTTTTCCTTTACAGAATCTAAAATAACTTTAGTTTCTTGACGTCCAAGAAGTTCATAAGAATGAGCTTTAATAGTTTCTGTAAGATGAGTAACCATAACTGTAGTTGGATCTACCACAGTAAGTCCCTTTATCTCTGCATCTTCTCTTTGATCCTTATTTATCCATAGAGCATCTATTCCAAAGGTAGGCTCTATGGTCTTTATTCCCTGCATATTAATATCTTCTCCAGAAGGATTCATACATAAAAACATGCTTGGCATTATGTCCGCTCTAGCTATCACTGTTCCTCTTATCTTTATTACATATTCATTATTTCTAATTTGTAGATTGTCTCTAATTCTAATAGGCTGAACCACAATTCCCATCTCTATAGCACATTGTCTTCTCACTGATGAGATTCTCTGTAACAAATCTCCTCCTGAGGATTCATCAGCCATAGGAATAAGCCCATAGCCTATTTCTACCTCTAATGGCTCAACAGAAATTAAATTCATCACATTTTCTGGCTCTCTACTCTCACTCTCTACAATTTCCTTTTCTTCTATTTCTATCTTCTGCTTAGCTTGCTCTTTTTCATCCTTATACATTAGGTAAGCACTTGTTCCAGCTGCTGCAGATAGAGCAAAGAATACTAGCATAGGCATCCCTGGAATTAATCCAAGAATAAATAGTACTAGAGATGCAATGGCTATAACTACTGGGAATGCTGTCAATTGTGATGAAACCTGTGTTCCAAAGTTATCATCACTTCCTGAACGAGTAACTAATATACCTGAAGCTGTAGAAATTAACAGTGCAGGTAATTGACTTACAAGTCCGTCTCCTATGGTGAGTTGTGTAAACTTAGCAGCAGCCTCGCCTATACTCATATCCATCATTACTGCCCCTATAACAATACCACCTAAAATATTTATTATAGTAATTATAATACCTGCTATGGCATCACCTTTAACAAATTTAGATGCACCATCCATAGCTCCATAAAAATCTGCTTCTCTTTGAAGGTCAAGTCTCTTTTTCCTGGCATCTTCTTCTGTAATCATTCCTGCATTTAAATCTGCATCTATACTCATCTGTTTTCCTGGCATAGCATCTAAGGTGAATCTTGCTGAAACCTCAGATACTCTTCCAGCACCACTAGTTATAACTAAAAACTGTATAATAACAATAATTAAAAATATTATTATTCCAACAAAATAGTTACCACCAATTACGAACTCTCCAAAAGCCTGCACTATCTTTCCTGCATCTGCTTGTCCTAGAATTAGTCTAGTAGAGGATACATTTAGTGCTAATCTAAATAGAGTAGTTACAAGTAATAATGTTGGAAATACTGATAATTGCAATACATTTGTAGTAAACATTGTAAGTAACATTATAATTATAGATATTGAAATATTAATGGCAAAGAAAAAATCAAGTATTTCTGGTGGCAATGGTATAATTATCATTAGTACAATAAGAATTACCCCAAATGCTACTATTATATCTAAGTTATTCTTAATACTAAATCCCTTATCTTTAAGCATAATTATCATCCTTTTTTACGTTATTTCTTCATTTTATAAACTAATACTAATATTTCTGCCACTGCTTTATACATATCAAAGGGAATTTCCTTATCTAAATCCACTTCTTTGAACATGAGTCTAGCTAATGGTTTATTTTCTATAATTGGTACATTATTTTCAATAGCCTTTTCCTTAATCTTTAACGCCACATACTCACTGCCCTTTGCCACAACTATTGGTGCTTTTCCACTATTCTCTTCATATTTCAAAGCCACCGCAATGTGGGTTGGGTTTGTAATTACAACAGTAGCATCTGGTACTGATTGCATCATTCTTCTCATAGCCATTTCTCTTTGCTTTTGTTTTCTTTTCCCCTTAACTATAGGGTCTCCTTCTTGTTGTTTATATTCTTCCTTTATCTCTTGTTTAGTCATTTTTAAATCCTTATTATGTTGGAACTTCTGAAATAAAAAATCTATGCATCCTATTATTAATAAGGCTATACCAACTTTAACAAAAACATTAATTATTAAACTAGCCAATTCTGTAAGTATTGCGCCTGTTTTAAGATTTCCAAAGTTCAAAAGAGTATAGTAATTATCTATAACAAACTTATATCCTATATATCCTACAATAGAAACAATGCCCAAATTTTTCACTAAATCCACTAAGGATCTTATAGAAAACATTCTTTTAAATCCACTTATAGGATTTAGTTTGCTAAACTTAGGTTTTAATGGATCTCCAGTATATATAAAACCCGTTTGAATTATTGATCCAATTACGCCTATAACCATAATAGGAACTGCCACTGGTATAAATATTTTAAAGATATCTATGAATACCTTTATTAAAAGTCCTACTAAACTCTCCTCACTTAATTGAAAATTTAAGTAGCTCCCTAGATACTTTGTCATACTGGAGCTTAATACCTTCAGAACAAAGCTACTTAAGATAGCTATGACTAAAGTAGCTGCTAAAAGAGTTAAGGCAGAAGATAATTCCTTACTTTTAGCTACTTGACCTTTTTTCTTAGCATCTTGAAGCTTTTTAGGAGTAGGTTTTTCCGTCTTATCTCCACTATCATTAGATGCGGAAATTAATATAAAGGGCATCATAGTGAAGATTTCCGAGAATATATGCTTAATAGCACCAAAATTTGAAGCTATAATTTTCATAATTAAAGGAATAGAAATTACAAAGGTTGCAAGTCCAACAAAAATCTTGATTGGCATTCCTAGTATCATAGCATTAAGCTGAGGCATAACTCTTGATACTAAGCCCAATACAATTTCCGTCATAAGTATTATAAGCATTATTGGCACTGCAATCTTAATCCCAATAGTAAAAAATTCAAATACAACTTGAATAATATATCCTAAAATTTCTTTATTAAAGGTTACAGTCCCTACAGGAACTGAAGTAAAACTATCTATAAGACACTGCACTAAAATAAGATGTCCATCAACTAACATAAATACAGCAAGACAAATCCAGTACATCAACCTTCCCATTACTGATATGTTTTCACCTGCAACTGGGTCAAATAAGCTCATCATAGAAAAGCCCATGGAAAAATCCATAATTTGTCCTGCCATCTGTACAACACTAAACAGTAAATTTACTATATATCCTAGACATATTCCTATGATTACTTCTTTACCTATAAGCACTATTAAAACAAATATATTACTTATTTCTGGTAATGCTTCAGTACTAACTATAGGAGATAAAATCATGGATATAATTAGTCCTACACCAATCTTTGCTATACTTGGTGTTCCTGTTGGGAAAAAGGTTGGCACTGTAAAAATAAGGGATGTTATCCTCATAAACACCATTAAAAAAGCTATAAACATTAAAATATCTACCAACGTTATCCCACCTAAGCTCCTATATTAGAAATTATTGAAAAAATTCTTTGAGTAAAACCTATCACTGTGTTTCCTATAAAAGTGGCAGTAATTATTCCCACTATTGCCACAGCTATTATTTTAGGTACAAAGGTTAAAGTTTGTTCTTGTATCTGAGTTGTGGCTTGAAATATACTTATCAAAAGACCTACTGCCGTAGCTGTAAGTAGTATTGGTCCAGCTGCCATTAAAGCCGTCTTCACCATATCCTGTAATATTGCAACCACCATAGTCTGTGTCATATTACATCACCCCTCTAAAATCCTAGTATTAAGGATTGACTTAACAAATTCCATCCATCTACTAATACAAATAAAAGTAATTTAAATGGCAGAGAAATCATAGCTGGCGGTAACATAAACATACCCATAGACATAAGAACACTAGCAGTTACAATGTCCACCAATATAAATGGTATAAATAACAAAAATCCTATTTCAAAGGCTGTTCTTAACTCACTTATAACAAAGGCTGGTACGATTGTATAAAGTGGAACATCATCATAATTATAAGTTTCCTTACCCTCTGCATCCTTTTCTACTTTAACAGCGTCCTCTACCTTTCCAGCTTCAAGAAACAACTTTAAATCTTTTACTCTAGTTTGCTTTAACATAAATTCCCTCATGGGCTTTATCCCTTTATCTATAGCAACATCCATTGTTATTTCTTCCTTCATATAAGGCTGAACTGCCTTTTCATTAATTTCTGAAAAGGTAGGTGCCATTACAAAGAAAGTTAAAAATAAGGACAAACCAACAATTATTTGTTTTGGCAGTGATGTAGCTCCTATAGCACTCTTAAAGAAAGAAAGCACTGTTACAATTCTTATAAATCCTGTGGTCATTATAAGGATTGATGGAAGTATTGTAAGTACTGTTAGTACTAATAATAATTTTATATTGTCCACATATTCAGTAGGAGTTTTTGCATCCCCATCACCAAAGGATATATTTATATCTGGAATTGGCATGGTATCTCCAGTAGCATAAGCTACTTTACTACTAATTGAAATAACACAAAACACCAGTAGTATTAGCGTTATGGGTTTTATAAACTTTTTTAGATCAAATTTTTTCATATGTATTATCCCTTTATTCCTAAAATAATATTTTACTTTCTCCATTTAAGATACTTGTCTTTAAAAATTTGTTTTAACTCACTACTATTCTTTAATTTAATCATTTCAACTTCTTTGTAATCTTCCCCTGCAACTTCTTCTACAATTTCTATTTTTCCTTGAGCTGAAGTTACTAAATAAAATTTATCTCTTATCTTTACAATGAGCAGAGAGTTATCCTTACTAATGGTTAGTCTCTCTACTACTCTCATTGTAGATTTCCTGTTTATGTGACTATATTTCTCAACGGTCTTCCCTAGCCAAAGAATTAATCCTATAACTAAGGGGAAAAATATTACAAGTTTTAATAAGGTTAAAATCAATTGACTATCCATAGGTCACCTATTGAACAATTATATCTGTGAAGTAAATATTGGTTATCTTTCCACTATTTAAGAGCTCATTTACCTTTACGATCATCTCTTCTTTTAATAAAGCATCTCCCTCTGTTTTGAAATCTGTAGATTTCTTAGCTCTTAATACCTTATTTATACAATCTCTTATTTGTGGAATCTTGGCTGTAAGTTCTTCTTGCAGCTCCTTATTCTCTAAATTTGAACCTAAGGAAATTTTCAACTTTACAAATTTAGCCTTTCCCTCATCACTTAAATTTACTAAAAATTCGTCTAAATTTAAGGTAGCTTCCTTTTCTACTACATTGCTTTCACTAGTGCCATTACTATTTTTACCTACCTGTTTTGTTGCAACGGTATATCCAACAAATACAGCTCCACTTATAAGTGCAAATATTACTATAGCGGTTACTATAACTAGAACTAATTTAGAACTTCCACCCTTTTCTTTTTCTAACTCATTGCCTTTGCTATTTTTTTTGTTCATTTTACTGCTCCTTTACATTAGTTACAACAATAATATTAACTCTTCTATTTTTAGCTCGACCTTCATCTGTATCATTTTTAGCTATTGGTCTATACTCTCCACATCCCTGAGCTGAAAACCTTTGAGGATTTAAAATCTTTTTACTATCTAGAAAATAATCCAGTACGCTTAATGCTCTAGCAGAAGATAGGTGCCAGTTATTTGGCATAGCTGGTGTGTTAATTGGTACATTATCTGTATGACCTTCAATTATAATCTTGTTATCTACCTTTCCAATTAAGTCACTAACCTTGTCTAATACGTTTTTACTATCTGACCTTAGTTCTGCTTTTCCAGTATCAAAAAGCACCGAATCCTTCATCTGGATATTAAGACCTTTTTCATCTTCATATATTTGAACATCCTTCTCTAAATCATTTTCCTTAATATAAGTTAATACATCCTCTAAAATTTCCAAGTTTTCATTTTCTTGAGCATCCTCCACTGTAAGCTGTGGTTTTCCAACTATAGGTACATCACCACTACTTGAATTGAATTCAAGTATGGACCTATCAGCCTTACCACTAAAAGCACTTTGCATGGCTACAGCTATCTGCTGAAACTTTTGTGAGTCTATAGATGATAATGAATAAAGTAAAACAAAGAAGGTTAATAGCAAAGTAACAGTATCTGCATAAGTAGCTAACCATCCATCAGTTTTTATCTCTTTCTTGGCCATAATTATTCACCTACTCTCCTTGACTAACACTACTTAAATACTTTACTCTATCCTCTGGTGATAAATATACTATCATTTTATCTTCAATTACCCTTGGGTTTACTCCTGATTGTATAGAAAGTACTCCTTCAATCATCATTTCCATTTGGTTTACTTCTTTAGATGTTTTATAATTTAGCTTTCCTGCTATAGGAAGTACAACTAAGTTAGCAAGCATTGAACCATAAAAAGTTGTAATAAGAGCCTTACCCATACCTGATGCTAAGTTGTCTGCATCTGATAGGTTAGCAAGCATTTGTATAAGTCCAATCAATGTTCCAATCATACCCATGGCTGGAGCATATGCTCCCCAAGTTGTGAACATAGATGCTGCATCTTCATGTCTTTTTTCTAATTCTTTAATTTCTAAAGTCATAATTTCTCTAATAGATTCAGGCTCAATACCGTCAACTATCATATTTAAGCCTTTTTTAACAAACTCGTTATTAATCTCTTGTATATCCTCTTCTAAAGAAAGTAGTCCATCTCTTCTAGCTTTTTTAGATAAATTAACAAACAGTGCAATATTATCTACCTTAGATGTTCCATCTTCTTTGAAAGCTTGTGCTGCAACCTTTATAAATCTTTTTATTTCATTCATTGGATAAGACATTAAAA
This sequence comes from Clostridium sp. UBA5988, assembly GCF_002435615.1. Taxonomy (NCBI): domain Bacteria; kingdom Bacillati; phylum Bacillota; class Clostridia; order Eubacteriales; family Clostridiaceae; genus Clostridium; species Clostridium sp. UBA5988. Next base: position 135,811 of record NZ_DJBA01000022.1, read on the forward strand.
GTGCACCAAAGGACCCTCCTACTGTTATAGCTAAGGATGGTACATCAAAGAACAACTTTAACGATCCTCCATTTAGCATTCCATAAAATACAAGAACAATTGCAATCACAAAACCTATAGCTGTTAACATATCATTCTTCTTCATTGCTTTCCTCCAACCGTACATTTGCCCAGTATTTTCGTCTAAACTCTATAACCTTATCAACTATTTCTTTAGAACTCTCTTTAACTAAATACTTTTTTCCATTGACTAAGGTAATTACTGTCTCTGGGATTTCTTCAATTTTTTCAATGTGATTACTATTAAGAATAAATTTTTTTCCATTTAAGGGGTTAACCTCTATCATATTCTCCTATACCTCCTATGATATAGTAAATTTACTTAAGCTAAGACCAATATAAGTACTGGCTTAGCCTAAGGAAAATCACATTTACATATTTAAATAAATTATCTTTTTAAATTTACAAGCTCTTGTAATATTTCATCTGCGGTGGTGATAATTTTACCGCAAGCCTGGAAAGAACGAGTTGCAACTATCATATCTGTAAATTGTGCAGATAAATCAACATTTGACATCTCTAAGAATCCATTCAAAATTTGTCCATAAGCTTTACCATTATCAGTTCTATCTCCATCATAACTATCTAGCTTAACTTCACTAGAATATTTACCAACTCTAGCTAATGGATTCCCTGAGTTTGCTGAAGGAGAATACATATTATTTCCCTTTTGTTCAAGGCCTTCATTGTTGGTAAATGATGCCATGGCAACTTGTCCAAGAACAGTAGTACTACCATCAGCAAGTACAGCCTTAATAAGCCCATCATTTTCTATAGAAAAACCTTGAATTCTAACCTCTTTCCCATCTTTCTTTACTACTTCTGGGATTTTAAGAGGTACTAATTCATTTTGCTTTGCATCTAAACTTGCTGATTCTCCATCTACATAATTAACTGCTCCACCTACAGGAGAAGTACCTTTCCCATCACTTATTGCATATCCCATAATCCTATAACCATTAGAATTTAAAAGATTACCCTTAGTGTCTACTTTAAAAGATCCATCTCTTGTATAAAAACTTTCTAAAGTTGTAGATGTCATACTTTGATCTGCATTAACTGTTATAGTTCCACCTTCTGGCCCTTTAGCTACTATGAAATATCCTGTTCCATCTACAGCTACATCATAGGGTCTTCCTGTTGGTTGCAGACTTCCTTGAGCCATGTTTGTAACTATACTTTGTATAGAAACTCCCATACCAACTCTAGAAGGGTTAACTCCTCCTAAGTTTAATCCTGGGCCTGAAGCTCCTTTATAACTTTGATACATACTATCTTGAAAAGTAACTGAAGATGATTTAAAGGAAGTAGTTCCTGAGTTTGCCACGTTATTTCCTATTACATCTAACTTTTTTTGATTAGCTCCTAAACCTGATATCCCTGAATACATTGAATTTAACATATTATACTATCCCTCCGATTCTCTATTTTTTAACATAATTTTATTAGCCTTTTACTCCAATTACAGAGTCAAATAAGTAATCTCTAATTTCTATTTTTCCATCAACTTCAACTTCAACCTTAAGCTTGATGCCTTCTGCATCCCTATATACCTCTAGAACTTTCCCTGTAATACTCTTAGGCTTTACTGGCTTTTCTTCTTCCTTACCATCTCCATCAGGCTTTTCTACCGGTGGCTCCAGTGGTAGTGCTATTTCAACAATCTTACCCATCAATGTTATTGCATTAGAGAAGGTTAAGTTATCCATATTTGGATCTCCTGAATCAATGACATCTGTAACTTGACTATATTCATAATCTGTATATTTTCCATCTACACCTTCCACAGTAACATAAACGTCTCCCTTATGTTTATACACAGCCCTAACTACGCCACACTGAGGTACTCCATTAGCATCTAAGGCATCTAAAGCTACAAATTTTCCAGTTAACCCTTGTGCAGAAGAAAGAGTCATTGTAGAATTTAATGAACTCATCTGTTCAAGGGTTGTAAATTGAGCTAACTGCGAGATGTAGGCAGTAGTATCTTGTGCTTGAGTTGGATCCTGATTAGAAAGCTCAGCAGCTAATATTTTAAAGAAGGAATTTTTGTCAAGTTCTGCCCCTGGCTTTACAATAGGTGTACCATTTTTAGTTTTGTTTCCTTCAACCCAAGGTGTTGTTGCTGTATTATTAGTTGATATTGCCATTTCATCATCTCCTAAACTAGTAAATCTATCTCATTAGAGGCTTTCACATTAGCTTCAGGTATAACATCCTCTTCAACCATATTCACCTCTGACCCTTGTCTACCCTTTTCACTGCTTCTTTGTCCACCATTTTCATATGCTTTGCCTTGGTTATTTTCATGAGCAAAATAAGTAGTATCCTCTTCATAAAGTCCTATATCTACTGATTGTATTTTTATGTTATTTCCATTTAACTTTTCATTTATGTCCTTAAGTCCTAAAGCTAACATCTCTACAGTTTCCTTTGATGTAGCCTTAATCATTGCCTTTAAAGCACCTTGTTCCATACTTACAGATATGGATATTTCACCTAACTCTTTAGGATAAATCTTTACAGTTAAATCCTTAACCCCATTTTTATCCATGTATGATAGAGCTTTTATCACATCATTATTAAGATCACTCTTTGTAATAGCTATAGGCTTTTCACTAGATACTTCTCCTGATTTTTGTACACTATTTTCAAAGTATGACATAAAATCAGCAGCTCTTGTAACCTTTGAATCCTTCTCTTCGCCATTAATTACTTTATTCAAAATAGCTGTTTCCTTTGAAAACTTGCTATCTTTACTACTACTTTCTTCATTACCTTCTACTCCAGTTACTACACTACTTTTTTCTATAACATTAGTTTCCAGTTCTATTCTTCTAGGTATATTTAAAGGCTCCTCTTCTTTGTTAGCTTCCTTCATTGAAACTATTTTTTGAAGTTGACTTATTAGATCATCTTTATCTATACCTTCTTCTGCTGTTAATAGTTTCATAAGACTTTCACTACTATTGTCTAGCTCAGTAATATCCTCATTAATTAAAGTTAACAACTCAGTTAGTTTATTTTTCATGTCACTATTAATTGATGCTTCCCTTAATAATTCTAATATGCCATTTGCCTTTTTTTCACTTCCTAAAAGGTCTATTAAAGGTTGTAGTTCCACTTTACCTTCATTTCCACTGATAAGATAAGAAGAAACCGTTTCAGCCTTAGGAGTATCCTCCTTATTCAAAAGAGCTATTATTAGATTTATTAGTGACTGCATATCTTCTGAGGTAATTAACTTTTCATCTTCATGAATTTCCTCAGAGCTCACTATGTAATCCTTCGAAGGCTCTTTAACTTTTTCTTCCTTAATAGAATTTACTGATTTAGTTTTAGAGCTTTCATTATCTGTACTGTAGTTTTTAAGTTCCTTTGAAAATTCCTTATTGGAATAGCCTTTATTTCCTTCAGATTTTTTAACTTTATCACTAGTACTACTACCTTTATACAGGTCATTTCCAACACTAAATTGTGCCATTTCCATCAAATTTATCGCCTCCCACACTCACGTATAAATCCATAAAGTGCAAATTCATCATTTTGAATTTGTTCTATTCGATTTTCTTCTTTTATAAATGCTGCCTGATCCTTATCTTTTAATATGCCTACAATCTTTTTATTTACTTGAGCAGTAACTAATTCTTTCCTAGTGAACTTCACTCTTTCTTCATCAGTTTTAAGCTTTTCTTGTGTAATATCAATAGTACTATTTAATAGATTTAAATAATGATGTTGAATTTTTCTTTCAGTTACACTCATGTTATTATTCACAGTAGAGTACCTTTGGAAGCTATCCTCTAGACTTTTAAGTTCTTCTTCTACCCTGTTCTTTTCCCTTAGGGCCTCCATAAAAACTATTTTTTTACCATCTTCTTCTTTTTCTCTTAATTCCAATAACCTTTGCAATTTAAATTTATAAGTTTGTCCCAAAATTTACACCACCTTTATTTAAACATATTAATAAGCATGTCTTTACTAGCTTCAATTTCACAACCTTCTTTTATTTCTTGAGTTAAAAATCCATTTATACTATCTATATATTCAATGGCCATATCTATTTTAGAATTACTTCCCTTTACATAAGCTCCTAGATTTATTAAATCTTCTGCTTCTTTATAAGAGGCCATTAAATCTCTAGCAAGTGAGGCAGCCTTTATATGGATTTCCTCTGCAATTTCTGGCATAAGTCTAGATACACTTTTAAGTACATCAATAGCTGGATAATGATTTTTAGTAGCTAACTCACGGCTTAAGACAATATGTCCATCTAAAATACCTCTTACTGCATCTGCAATGGGTTCATTAAAGTCATCTCCATCAACAAGGACTGTATAAAAAGCTGTAATAGATCCTTTGTCAGACATACCACTACGCTCAAGAAGTTTAGGTAACATTGCAAAAACCGAAGGCGTATATCCTTTAGTAGCTGGAGGCTCTCCTATAGCAAGACCAATTTCCCTTTGTGCCATAGCAAAACGTGTTACTGAATCCATCATAAGAATAACCTTTAATCCTTTATCTCTAAAGTATTCCGCAATGGCTGTAGCAGTAAATGCACCCTTTAGCCTAACAAGGGCTGGTTGATCAGAAGTTGCACATACTACTACAGATTTCTTTAACCCTTCTGGACCTAGATCTTTTTCTATAAAATCTAAAACCTCTCTACCTCTTTCTCCTATTAGGGATATCACATTTACATCAGCCTTAGCTTCTCTAGCAATCATTCCAAGAGTAGTACTTTTTCCTACCCCTGAACCAGCAAAAATACCAATCCTTTGTCCTTCACCACAAGTAAGAAATCCATCAATGGCTCTTACCCCTGTAGGAAGAACTTCTTTAATCCTTCTTCTCTTCAATGGGTCTGGTGGCATAGCTTCCAAGGGATAATTCTTATAAAGGGACAATTCCTTTTCATCTAAAGGATTTCCAATTCCATCTAAAACTCTTCCTAAAAGTTCATCTGAACACTTTATACTGAGTTGCTTTCCTGTTCTCTCTACTCTACATCCAGGAGATATACCTATTAGATTTCCAAGGGGCATAAGAATTAAATTCCCATCTTTAAAACCTACCACTTCACAGACTATAGTTTTATTTTCCTCATTATATATGTGGAAAATTTCCCCTACAAAACCCTTAACTCCTTTTACTTCAATGGTAAGACCTATTATGTTTTTAACTACGCCTTCCATATGATTAAAATTTGTTTTACTAATACTTTTTTCAATGTCTCCTATATTCAAATTAATCATAATACCATCTTCCTCTATGCTTCCATGAGAATTTCCTTTAGTTTCTCTATGCTCCCCTTAATGGTAAAGGTGGTTTTTCCATCATCCTTTTCCACAACTAAGGTTCCATACTCTAAATAATTATCCTGTAAAACCACTACTTCTCCTCTGATGCCCATACTATGCTTGAATTCTTCTATTTTCGTCTCTATTTCTTCTAAATAGTTAGGTGCTACCCTTATAATTATCATCTTGGCATTTTTCTCTTCAGATAGGATGTTGAAAAGTAATCCATTTAGTGCTTCCTTACTTTCAAGCTCCTTTTTAAGCATATTTTCTACGGCATTTACAATAATTTTTCTAATGCCCATTTCCTTAGACTTAAGAAATTTATCATACTCTTCCTTAGCTTGATAAAGAATAAAATTTGCATTTTGAATTATTTCTTCACCTTTTTTTACTCCTTCATCATAAGCCTTGTCATAGCCTTCTTTATAACCAATACTATGGCCTTCTTCATAACCCTTATTAAATCCATCTTCCTTGGCTTCATATAGGAGCTCTTCTACTTTTTCCTTTGCATTACCAAGAATAACTTCTGCTTCTTTATGGGCATTTTTAACTATTTCTTCACCCTTTTTCTTTAGTTTTAGATACTCCTCCATGCTCTTAGGATTAGTATCCTCAAGGTCAGTGGTATCCTCTACTATGGGAGCTGGCTCTATATAAAAGTCTGTATCTATTGCCTTGGTTCCACTTTCACATACATTGACACTTTTTATTATCCTATAAGATGAGTGCATCGTCTCCACCTCTTACAATTGTTATTTCTCCAGCTTCATCTAGTCTTCTAATTAAAGCAACAATTTTTTGTTGAGCTTTTTCAACATCCATAAGTCTTACAGGTCCTAAGAATTCCATATCTTCCTTCAAAGTAGCTGCTGCACGTTTTGAAAGGTTTCTTGATATAGTTTCTATTACTTGCTCTGAAGTACCCTTTAGAGCCATACATAGTTCCTTATTATCAACTTCACGTAAAATTCTTTGAATTTCCACATCATTGATAGTAATAATATCCTCAAATACAAACATAGATTCCTTAACTTTATCTGCAAGTTCCATATCTTCCCTTTCAAGACCTTCTGTAATGTTTTTCTCTGTAGTCCTATCAACTTGATTTAGTATATTAACTAAAGATTGAACTCCTCCTATAACAGTACTTTCGCTAGTAACCACCGAAGATAACTTACTATTTAACACCTCTTCAATTTCCTTCACTACCACCGGATATATATTACTCATAGTAGCAACTCTATAGGCAACTTCACTCTGTAATTCAGATGGAAGTGCAGACATTATCTGTCCCGCCTTATCCGGCTGTAGATGACAAAGTATTAATGCTATAGTCTGAGGATGTTCTCCTGAAATTACATTCATAAGCTGAGTTGCATCGGCTTTTCTAGCAATAGAAAAAGGTCTAAACTGCTGTGAAAACTCTGTAACTCTCTCTAGAATATCATTGGCCTTTTGAGTTCCTAAAGCTTTAGATAAAACGCTTCTAGCATACTCTACTCCACCTTCAATAATATAATCCTTAGCCTTATTTAATTCCATAAATTCATCTAAAACAGCTTGTCTGTCTTCAGCTTTAACCGATGACATATTTGCAATCTCATAGGTTATCTTTTGTATATCTCTTTCATTTAATCTTTTTATTATTGCTGCAGATGCATCTGGTCCTAAAGAGATAAATAATATTGCTGCCTTTTGAATACCTGTAAATTTTTCTGTTTTAGCCATTACTATCTCCCTTCTTCATCAGTCATCCATGATTTTATAATATCAGCTACCTGTTCAGGTTTCTTTTCTGCATATTTTTTAACTTCTTTCATGATTTTTTCTTTTTCAGTTTCTGCTTCCAAATCTAAATCTTTATATAAATCCGCCACTGTTTCTAAAGTTTCATCTCCTATAACTACATCTAGTCCTTCTATAGCCTCTTCCTCTTCTTCATCTTCTTTTCTCTTATTTCTAAGTATAAGAACAAATACAATAATAAGTATAAGTGCTATAACTGCTCCGACTCCTAAAGCAATAAGCTTAATCCTTCTAGATTTTTCTTCTGCTTCCTTCATAGCCTTAATTTCTTCTTCAGCTTGTGTTTTATAATCATCATTAAAGGCTAAACTTTCAACTGAAATTCCATCACCTCGTGCCTCATCAAAACCAATGGCATCAGATACTAAATTTTTTATAGTATTCTTAGTTGCATTATCTATATCTCCATTTACAACAACAGATGTGGTAATTCTCTCCACTTGACCTGGTGCCTTCACAACTGTTTCTTCACTCTTAGTATTATTATAATTTCTTATTTCTTCCGAATAGCCAGCTTTTTCAGTATCTTTTTCTGCATCTTGCTCATTAGTCATATTATTATCCACAGTACTTCCTGAAGTATTTTCAGTATCCTTACTATTATCTTTAATAATATGCTCACTTACCACTGCAGATCCCTTTGGATCATATGTAACATTATTTTGCTTTACAGCGTCAAAATTAAGCTGTGCATTTACAGATACTTTTACATTATCTTTATAGATTGGTTCTAATACATTTAAGATTTTCTTTTCATATTCTTTCTCAACTTTTTTAGTTGAATCAATTTGATTTTCTGTACTAGTAGCCTGGGTTCCTTTTTCATTATCAAACAACCCCTCCGTTAATAACTTTAGATTGTCTGATACTATTGTAACGTCTTCCTTATCTAGGTTTTCCACACTACCCGTTACTAAGTGTACAATAGCTTTAACTTGCTCTGGTGAAAGTTCATTTCCTGGTACTAACTTTACAGTTACTGAAGCACTAGCAGGAGTTGGTTTAGTTACAAAGGCTGAGTTATTTGGTAAAACTAAATTTACCTTTGCTGCCTCAACTTCTTCAAAACCCTTTATAGTTCTTTCAAGTTCTCCAGAAAGTGCTCTTTGATACATTATTTTTGATTCTTCATCGGTAGCTCCTATGCTACCCTCATCAAAAAGTTCAAAACCTTGACTTCCTTCTGTTATTTGAACCTCTGATAGCATTTCCATTCTCAGTTTATCTACTTGAGACTTTTCAACCAAGATTGAATTTCCTTCTATTTTATACTTAGTCCCTTTGCCCTCTAAATTTGCTATAACCTTTCCTGAATCTTGGGAATCCATATTTGAAAATAAAACTGTATACTTTGGTTTAAGTGATACATAAAGTAGTGTTCCTATTGCTATAAAAGTCACCACCGCAATTATCACTAAAGCTATCTTTCTAGTTTTCGACATGGAATTCCACTTATCTTTTATCTTCTTCATTAGCTCCGATAGCTTACTCATCTAATCCTTACCCCCATTATACTTGCATATTATTAAATTCCTTATAAGCATCAACTAGCTTATTTCTTATTTGAATAGCAAGCTCTAGGGACATAGATGCCTCTTCTGTAGCTAATACTACTTCATGGATACTTTTTTCTCCTGCAATATATCCTGTTACATTATTATCTGCTTCAACTTGTAGATCGTTGACCTTTTGCAATTCATCCTTTATAACAGCTGCAAATCCTGTGCCACTTGAAGCGCTATTCTCTACAGTATCCTTTTCTTTTACCCCATAAATTTCCCTTAGCTCATTTTGAAAAATTGTTGCATTTGGTATGTAATTGTTCATCATAAAGTACTACTCCCATCTTTTATTTACCTATTTCTAAAGTTTTTAAAAACATACTTTTTTGTGCATTCATTGCATTGACATTGGCTTCATAAGCTCTACTTGATGCTATTAACTCCACCATTTCATTGGAGATATTTACATTTGGCATAGTTACAAATCCTTCTTCATCCGCATCTGGATGACTTGGATTATATACTTTAATAAGTTCTGATTCATCATCTACAATGCCAACTGCTTTAACCCCATTTAACTTGTCCTCTACTTTTCCATTGCTTTTATTGTAGGCTTCCTTTAGGTTCTCTTGAAACATAGCAATCTTTCTTACATAAGGTTTCCCATCTTTTCCTCTAGTAGTTCCTGCATTAACAATATTAGAAGAGATAGTATCCATTCTTAATCTTTCTGCAGTAAGACCACTAGCTGAAATTCTCATTCCTCTAAATGCCTCCACTTTTAGTTCCCTCCTTTTATAACTCTACTTGTACTATTTAACTTTCCACTGGCAAATCTAACTAAAGATTCATACATCATAGTATTAGCAGCTTGACTTGTCATTTCTGTTTCAATATCCACGTTATTTCCATCTTCTCGCATAGATGCACTGTCATCTCTTTTAACTTGTACATCTTTGCTCCCAATGCCTATATGTCTTTCATTTGTAGTTTTCAAATTACCATTTGCTGTTGATTGTTCCATAACCTGTTCAAAGGGAACATAATATCTCTTATAGTTTTTTATATTTACATTTGCAATATTATTAGCAATAACTTTATTAGCCTCAACAGTTACATTCATAGATTTTTTTAATAATCCATATACTTCATTTTGTGACATTTTATACCTCCATTTTCCATAAAAACATACTTATTGTTTATAAATTAGACATAAATACTTAAATCCCTTCTTTTTTTGTTAGGCCTACGAATTTTTTTTATTTTTCATGCATTAGTCTTACGTTAAATAGAAATAATTCTATAAACTTAATTATAAGTAAAATATAGTATGGTAAATCTTGAATAATAATAGTTACATGTTATTTTATGTAACTTTATATTATTCACTCTATTGTTAAACATAAGACTTAGCAACTGTTTACAACTCCTTATATTTTATAAAACAAAAAGGCTACTCAAAAAAAAGAGTAGCTTTTTTATTGCACAAAGGTTAAAACAAAAATATTCTTTACTTCTATAATATCTATATAATGCATAAAACAAAAAGTATACTAACTCTTTGGCAACTGGCTGGCATACCTTAGGCTTAGCCCCTTTAGCTTTGCGTCACTAACTTTCGCAAGTTTTGCCTATTTAATTTTTTACATATTTGCATTATATACTATATTTTTCTTCCATTCAACCTTTTAAACTGAAGATTTTTACTTTTTACTTAAAATTCCTAATTTGCTACATGAAATTTCTTTTCTCTACCTATTAGGATATACGTTGCTCAATATTTGTAGAATATCCTGTGGAAATTGATTTGTTTGAGCCATCATAGCCATACCTGATTCCACTAAAATTGAGTTTTTGGCATACTCAACCATTTCCAGTGCTATATCAGTACCAGTAATTTCACCCTCTGCTCCTTCTACCTTACCTGCCACTTCGCTGGTATAATCCATGGTAGACTCCATTCTATTACTTAGTGCTCCATACTTTCCTCTTCCAGAATTCAATTTATTAATTGCATCATCTAATCGCTTTAATCCATCATCTATATTATCTACACTTATTTTTCCCTTAGTATCATCTATAAGTCCTAATCCTGAAGCTGTAAAATTGTATGCTGGCATTTTTATTACATCCTCACTTGTTGCTCCAATAAGTAAGTCAACCCCATCTCCTGGATTATTTTTATCAGCTAACAGCTTTACACCATTCATCTCCGTATTATTAGCAGTATAAGTTATATGTTCTAGATTCTGATCTATTTCCTTTTGAATAACTGCTCTATCTTCCTGCGTAGTTGCTCCTCCAGCTTGAACCATAAGTTCTCTAGCCCTTTGCAAGGATTCACTTATATTTTGCATACCCCCATCCATGGTTTGCATAAGACTTACACTATCTTGAATATTTCTAGTGGCCATTTGAAGACCTCTAATCTCTAACTTCAACTTATCACTTTTAGCCTTAGCATTAGGATCATCTCTATAGGTCTGTATCTTATTACCTGAACTAATATTACCATATGATTTAGACTGAGCTGCTAAATTTTTAGTATAGCTATTAAATATCCTCATTGAAGCCATATTTCTACTTAATCTCATTATCTCACTCCTTATAGTTGTCTGAAACCACCAAACTTTATATTAATATTATCGAAGTGTAGCCAATATACTTTAGGTGTTGTGGGGAGTCACTACTCTCTAAGTGCTTTAACTTCTTCTATTGTTAAACCTG